>JBJTUJ010000168.1:0-6457 GCA_046080685.1 Cyanobium sp.
GCCCGGCGCCGCTCCTGCTGCTGCTCCAGGCGGGCCCGCTGGTCCACCGGATCGATCAGCTCGCTGAAGGCGTTGGCGGTCTCCCGGCCCACGATGAACAGCTCGAAGCGCTCCACCAGGCCGGGCTTGCTGCGGTGGGCCCGGGCCAGAGGCGAATTCTCCACCGGATAATCGAGCACGAAGGTGGGCTGGATCAGGCTCTCCTCCACCCGCTGCTCGAAGGCATCCACCAGCAGGCGACCCACGCTGTCGGCCGTCTCCGGCACCGCCAGATCGGCGGCCTGCATCGCCGCCGCCGCCTGCTCCCGGGTGGTGAAGGCGTTGAAGTCGAGCCCGGTGGCCTGCTGCACCAGGTCGTGCATCGTGGCCCTCCGCCAGGGTGGGGTGAGATCCACCTCCACGCCCTGATAGGTGATCACAGTGCCGCCGCACACCTGCTCGGCCGCCGTGGCGATCAGCTGCTCGGTGAGCGCCATCATGTCGTGGTAGTCGGCGAAGGCCTGGTAGATCTCCACCGATGTGAACTCGGGGTTGTGGCGGGTGCTCACCCCCTCGTTGCGGAAGATGCGGCCCAGTTCATAGACCCGCTCGAACCCCCCCACCACCAGGCGCTTCAGGTGCAGTTCGGTGGCAATCCGCAGGGTGAGGGGCAGGTCGAGGGCGTTGTGGTGCGTGGTGAACGGGCGGGCGTCAGCGCCGCCCGCCTCCGTCTGCAGCACCGGGGTCTCGATCTCCAGGAAGCCCCGCTCGTCGAGCCAGCGACGCATGGCGCTCACCAGCACGGCCCGGCGGCGGAAGGTCTCGCGGGTGTGGGGCGAAACGATCAGGTCGAGGTAGCGCTGGCGATAGCGCTTCTCAACGTCTGCAAGCCCGTGCCACTTGTCCGGCAGCGGCTGCAGCGACTTGGTGAGCATGGTCCAGCCTGTCAGCTTCACCGAGAGCTCGCCGCGGTCGGTGCGGCGCAGGGTGCCGTGCACCCCGATCCAGTCACCGGCATCGGTGAGCGTCGTGATGCGCTCGAAGACGTCGGGATCCTCAGGATGGGCGGCCTGCAGCGCGGCCCTGTCGATGAAGAGCTGGATCGTGCCCGATTCGTCGGCGAGGGTGAAGAAGGCCAGCTTGCCCATCACCCGGCGGGTCATGATCCGCCCGGCCACCGCCACCTTCTCCGCCCGCTCCTCGCCCTTCGGCAGGTCGGCGTGGGCCTCCTGCAGCGCCGCGGTGCGGTGGCTGGGGGCGAAGCTCAGGGCATAGGGAGCCCGGCCATGGGCCTGGAGCGCCCTGGCCTTCTCCAGACGGGTCTCGCGCAGATCCGACAAGGCAGGCGGCGGGGAAAAACGTTGAGGGCCATCCTGCAGGACCGCCGGACGCCCCACCCGGACGCCCGCCTGCTCAGCCCGCTGCGGCGAGGGTGCCGTCGCCCATGCGCTGGGAGGCGTAGCCGGTGCCGCGCACCGTGAGGATCAGTTCGGGATTGCGCGGGTCGGGCTCAAGCTTGCCCCGCAGCCGCGCCACGTAGACATCCACCACGCGCAGATCGGCGGCGCGGCGGGGCGGATACCCCCAGAGCTGCTCGAGGATCTCGGCCCGCGGCACCACCCGGCCCGGTTCCCGGAACAGCAGCTCCAGCAGGCTGAACTCGGTGTAGGTGAGGGCGATGCGCTGGCCTTCGCGGGTGACCTGGCGGCGGTTGGTGTCCACCACCAGCTCACCCACCCGCAGCACGCCGCTGCCGGAGGCCGCCTCCCGCGGCTCGCTGGCGGCGGACCCCCGGCCCACCCGCCGCAGGATGGTGGCGATGCGGGCCTCGAGTTCCTTGGGGCTGAAGGGCTTGGGCAGGTAGTCGTCGGCACCGAGATCAAGCCCGGCCACCCGCTCGGCGATGGCGTCGAGGGCGGAGAGGAAGATGATCGGCACGCAGGATTCGGCCCGCAGACGCCGGCAGACGGCAAAGCCGTCGAGCTTCGGCAGCATCACGTCGAGCACCACCAGATCGGGCTGCTCCTGGTGGAACAGGGCCAGGGCCTCCTCCCCATCCTCGGCGCAGACCACCCGGTAGCCGGAGAGCTGGAGACGCATCACCAGCACGCGGCGCACGGCGGGTTCATCGTCGACCACCAGGACGGTGGCCTTCGCCATGGCGGTGTCGGACTCCTGCCCGAGGGTGTCCTCCATGGTGCCGGCCTGCCTGTGCATGGGCAACGTTCCGCTTGAACCCGAGTGAAGAATCGCAACCATACTGCTGCCCGGGCCCCTGGGTCATCCCCCGGATCGCCTCCGGCAGCGGCGATCTTGGCAGTCTTAATACTTTCTTCAGCCGAGGATCCCCCTCAGGGCCAGCGGGCTTCCGCATAGCCGTTCCACTCCCGGGCCGCGACCAACAGGGCGGCATCGCTGTCGATGTCGCCGAGCATGGCCCGCTGCAGCTGGGTGTAGATGATCGCCTGGAGCCGCTTGATGCCGGGGGTGGCGGGCACCAGCACCCGTGCCCGCTGCAGCGCCTCGATCGAAAGCCCCCGGGCGCGGCGCACCAGCGCCTCGCCGGGCTCGCCCGCCTCCGGCTGCGCCAGCGTGGCCTCGAGCCGCCGCAGCGCCTCCTGCGACGACGGCAGCACGCGCGCCTCCCGGGCGAAGGCCAGCTGGTTGGCGGCGTCGGTGAGGAACAGCCCGAAGCTCACCGCCTCCGGGGCCATGGCGCTGCTCTTCGGCACCACCAGGTTCATCACGGCCACATTCGCTTCCCCGTCCGCACCCGTGAGCGGCGGGAACGGCGTGGTGACGGCGGCGATGCCGGGGGAGTTGGTCTGGAGGTTGCGCAGGAAGTCGGGCCCGGTGGCCACCTGGGCGAGATCCCCCGCCTGGAACAGTTCGATCGCCCGCCGGTACCCCTGACTCACCACCTCCCGGGGCAGCAGGCCGCGGCGGAAGAGATCGGTCCAGAAGGCGAAGGCCCGATGGCCGGCGGGGCTCACGAAGGCCGCCCGGCGCCGGCCGTCGAGCAGGCGCACCCCCATCTGCACCATCGCCTCCAGCAGCTCGGCGGAGTCGTCGGGGACGGCGGTGACGAACAGGGCATAGCGGCCGGTGCGCTGCCGCAGCCGCTCGGCATAGGCCGGCACCTCCTGCCAGCGCAGCGGCGGCCGCTGCACCCCGGCCTGCTCCAGCAGGCGCCGGTTGGCCATCGTCACCCGGGTGGTGAGGTACCAGGGCAGGGCGAACTGGGCCCCGTCCTGCCGGCCGGCCTCCCAGATGCGGGGCAGGTAGCTGGCCGCAGCTCCAGGGGGCAGCAGCGGGGCGAGATCGCGCAGGCCGCCCTTGCTGGCGAGATTGGCGGCGAACGGTGGGTTGAGGTTCACCAGATCGGGGGCGGCGCGGGCGAACACGGCCGCCAGCAGCTTGCGTTCCACCAACGACCAGGGCACATCCGTCCAGCGCACCTTCACGCCGGGATGCCGGGCCTCCCAGGCGGCGATCACACGCTCGAGGAAGGGACTGAACCGGGGCGCCAGATCCAGGGTCCACACCTGCAGCTGCCGCGGCCCCGCGGCGGAACGCCTCGCCGCCGGCACGGAACAGCCCCCGGCGGCGAGGGTGAGCCCCAGGAGGCCGAGCACACGGCGTCGGGACAGCGGCATCGACCTAGCCCCGCCAGCCGGCACCCAGCTGGCGCCAGAGCAGAAGCTGCAGGGAGCAGAGCATCGGGGCCAGCAGGGCGGTGAGCAGAGTCTGGGCCAGCACCAGATGCAGTCCGGCGCCCAGCAGGTCGCTCACATGCCAGCCAGGCAGGGCCAGGGGACCTGGATGCACGCCGGGATCGAGCACGGCGGCGCCGCCGGAGGGGCTCTCCGGCGAGGCGATCAGCCCGGAGCTTCGCCACCAGCCCCGCAGCAGCCACTGCAGCACGAGGCTGAGCTGGAGGGCCGCGGTGCCCACCAGGGCGAGCAGTCCCAGCACCAAAGTGCCCCGCACAGGCGTGGCCCGGCGGGCCAGCCGCCCCCACCACCAGCCCAGCAGCACCAGGCCCGGAATCAGGCTGGCGCTGTTGGGATGCAGGGAATCGAGCAGAAGTCCGAGCGCCGCGCCCGCCAGCACCCCGGAGCGGGGCCCTTCGCACAGCGCCCATGGCAGCAGCCAAAGCACCGCCCAGGCCGGCGGAACGCCCCCCAGCCGCAGCCAGGCCGGGGCCGCCAGGGTGAGCAGCGGCACGAGCAGGGCCGTGGCGGCACACCAGGGCTGGCGCGAGAGGGCCGCCATCAGCGCAGCAGCACCTGCACCCAGTCGACCGCACCCACAGGGGCGGCCAGCTGCACGATCGCCTCCGGAGCCGGGTCGGCGGATTCGTTCACGGCCTGGATCACGCCTACGGGCAGATTGGGGGGCACCAGGGTGCTGGCGGGGGACGTGAGAACCACGTCGCCGGGCCTCACCTGGGGATCCTTCTCGAGGAAGCGGAGCAGGGGGCGATCGGTACCGATGCCGCTCAGCAGCCCCTGGCGTTGGTTGCGGCCCACCCACACCCCCACCCGGCTGACGGGATCGGTGAGCAGGGTGACCGTGGCTGTGGTGGGGGTGACGGAGGAGACCCGACCGATCAAGCCGCCGGGGGCCAGCACCGCCTGGCCGTTGGCGATGCCCTGGAGAGACCCGGCCCCGAGCATCAGCCGCTGCCACCAGCCGCCGGGCTCCCGGGAGATCACGGGTGCGGACACCCGCCGCTCGCCGCTGGCGGCCTGGAGGCCCACCAGGCCGCGAAGGCGCTGGTTCTCGCGCTCCAGCTGAGCCATCCGGGCCTGATCCTCCAGGCGCCGGGCCGAACGCAGCCATTCCGACTGGGCCGTCCCGGGCCAGAATGGCCGGGTCAGCAGGGCGTAGGCGTCGGCGAGCAGGGCGCTGCGGGTGAAGCGGATGCCCAGCAGCACCAGGGCAAGCAGCAGCAACCCGAGCGGAACCCGGGGAGCGGAGGCGGCGGTGGCGCGGCGCAGCCAGCGAGCTGCCGGCATCGACTCAGGCGACCTGGCGCGCGAAATCCGGGGTATCGAGCACGCGCGAGAGGTGCTGATAGTCCTCGAGCACCATGCCGCAGCCGTTGACCACGCACAGGAGCGGATCTTCGGCGACGTGGGTGAGGATGCCGGTCTCGTGGCTGATCAGGTCGCAGATCCCGCGCACCAGGGCACCGCCGCCGGCGAGCATGATCCCCCGGTCGACGATGTCGGCGGCCAGCTCGGGGGGGGTGCGCTCGAGGGTGCGCTTCACCGCCTCCACGATCACGTTCAGGGGTTCGGCCATCGCCTCGCGGATGTCGCCGGCACGCACGTTGACCGTGCGGGGCAGACCTGAGAGCAGGTGCAGACCGCGCACATCGATCGAGGTCTCGTCGTGCTCGTCGTCGGGGAACGCCGACCCGATGCGGATCTTGATGTCCTCGGCCGTGCGCTCGCCCACCACCAGGTTGTGGACCTTCTTGAGATACACCCCGATCGCGTCGCTGAGCTCATCGCCCGCCACCCGCACCGATTCGCTGATCACGGTGCCGCCGAGGCTGAGCACGGCCACCTCGGTGGTGCCGCCGCCGATGTCGACGATCATGGTGCCCACGGGCTCCGTCACCGGCAGGCCGGCGCCGATGGCGGCAGCCACCGGCTCATCGATCAGATGCACGGTGCGCGCGCCGGCCAGGCCCGCTTCCCGCACGGCACGGCGTTCCACGCCGGTGACGCCGCTGGGGATGCCGATCACCAGCCGGGGAGCGATCACCCCGCGGCCCTCGTTGCCCTTCTGGATGAAGCTCTTGATCATCAGCTCGGCGGCGTCGAAGTCGGCGATCACGCCGTCGCGCAGGGGGCGCACCGCCCGGATGTTGCCCGGGGTTCGGCCGAGCATCAGCTTGGCCTCGTCGCCCACCGCCAGGGGCACGTTGCGCTGGAGATCGATGGCCACCACTGAGGGCTCCTGGAGCACGATGCCCTTTCCCGACACGTACATCAGGGTGTTGGCCGTGCCCAGATCGATGCCGATGTCGCGGGAGAACTGGAATCGGCGGAACATCAGCAGCGGGAGGCCGGGGCTGACGCGGATCATAGGGGTCGCCTGCGGCGGGCCCTCCCCGGCAAGTGCCGACCGGGACAGGGGGTGGAACTGGAGGAACGTGGCTCCCGGACCGGGTGCCGCATCATTGTCCAATTCGTTTCAGGAGCTGCGCCATGGGCGTCAATTCCATCACCCTCGTTGGCCGTGCCGGCCGTGATCCCGAAGTCCGCTACTTCGAGTCCGGAAGCATGGTGGCCAACCTCACCCTCGCCGTGAACCGCCGCAGCCGCGACGACGAACCCGACTGGTTCAACCTCGAGATCTGGGGCAAGCAGGCCCAGGTGGCGGCCGATTACGTCCGCAAGGGCTCCCTGCTGGGCATCATCGGCTCGTTCAAGCTCGACCGCTGGACCGACCGCAACTCCGG
>JBJTUJ010000169.1:0-4483 GCA_046080685.1 Cyanobium sp.
AAGGAGAAGCTGCAGGAGCGTCTGGCCAAGCTGAGCGGTGGCGTGGCCGTGGTCAAGGTGGGTGCCGCCACCGAGACCGAGATGAAGGACAAGAAGCTGCGCCTGGAAGATGCCATCAACGCCACCAAGGCGGCCGTTGAAGAAGGCATCGTTCCTGGCGGTGGCACCACCCTGGCCCATCTGGCTCCCGCCCTCGAGGAGTGGGCCGCGGCCAACCTCTCTGGCGAAGAGCTGATCGGCGCCACCATCGTGGCTTCCGCCCTCACCGCCCCCCTCAAGCGGATCGCCGAGAACGCCGGTGCCAACGGTTCCGTCGTGGCCGAGCACGTGCGCAACAAGCCCTTCAACGAGGGCTACAACGCCGCCACCGGTGAGTACGTCGACATGCTGGCCGCCGGCATCGTCGACCCCGCCAAGGTGACCCGCTCCGGCCTGCAGAACGCCGCCTCGATTGCCGGCATGGTGCTCACCACCGAGTGCATCGTGGCCGATCTGCCCGAGAAGAAGGAAGCCGCTCCCGCCGGTGGCGGCGGCATGGGTGGCGACTTCGACTACTGATCCATACCAAGATCATCGTCGGATCCCGATCCTTCAGATCCCAGACACAGCGCCCTCTTGGGGGCGCTTTTTTCTTGCCCTCCCAGGCGCTTTGCTGGGGGGCGTTCACCTGAACAGTTCCATGGCCCTGATCCCTCGCTGGCGCTACATGACCGATGAGGCGAAGGCGCTCACCAGACGCAGCGCTGTCTCCGCGGCGGTGGTGCTGGTGGTGCTGCTGGTCTTCCGGGGACTGCTGCCCTGGGTGCTGGCCGCCCTGGTTGCCTGGTGGATCTGGAAGGCGCTCAGCAGGTGAGCGGCAGCGTTCCTCAGGACCTCCTGTCCCAGATCCGCTCTAGCGTCCTGCGGAACTCGCCCTCGTTCAGCTGGGGCGGAGGGTCTTGCCGTCTCAGGACGCTGCCGATCCACCAGAACTGGAGCACCGCAAAGGCAAGGGCGAAGAGTCCCAGCTGGAGGTAGCCCCAGATCTGGTGATCCATCACACGGGAGTCCACAGGTGAAGGTAAGGCAACGCTCTTGTTCTGCTGATCAGAATGGGAATGCTAGTGGCTTAGAGTTCGCGAAACTCTCCACGTTGCAATGATTTGGGAGATAGTTCTCTTTGCAGTCGTTCTTAGCATTGATTCATTCTCTGCTGCTTTTGCGATGGGTTTCCTTCCCTTTTCGGCGCAGCGAGCCTTCTCCTTTGCTTTCAGTTCTGCTTTTGCCGAAGGCGCCGCCACTGCCATCGGCTTTGTGCTCGGTCGTTTTGCCAAGGATCTGATCGTCAACTACGACCATTGGGTGGCATTCACCCTCCTGGTCGCCGTAGGTGCCCACATGTGTTGGGAGGCTTATCACCATGACCCAGAGGAAACCACAGAATCAGAGGATCCAAGGACCCATAGCTTGATGAAAATCCTCTTTATTTCCACGGTTACCAGTATCGATTCTCTTGGGGTCGGCGTCACACTTGGTTTGTCGGGCAAGCCCATTCTTGCTTACTCTGTTTCCATCGCTTTGGCCGCGTTTGCTGCCACCTACCTGGGCTTGGCTCTGGCAAAGCGTATGCCCGCCAGCTTTGGAAGTCGCCTTGAGATTGTGGGGGGTGGTGTCCTGATCGCTCTGGGATTCAAGATGCTTTCGATCTAGAGGGGAGGGATTCCCCAGATTTTGTGTTTCCCGGGCTGCTTGTTCTTGGTCGCTGCCCAACGCCAGCTGGGTCAGCATGGATCCATCCCTGATCGCTTGCCGTGATTCGGACCACCCTGCTGTTCGTGCTCACGGCCGTCGCTGAGATCGTTGGCTGCTACCTCCCCTGGCTGGTCCTCAAGGGCGGCCGGTCGGCGCTGCTGCTGATCCCTGCGGCCCTGGCGCTGGCGCTGTTCGCCTGGTTGCTGACCCTGCATCCCACGGCCTCCGGGAGGGTCTATGCCGCCTACGGCGCGGTCTATGTCTCGGTGGCGCTTCTCTGGTTGCGGCTGGTGGATGGAGTGCCGCTGACACTTCGCGATCGGGTGGGGGCGGCGGTGGTCCTCACGGGGATGGGGATCCTGATGGGTGGGGTTCAGCGTTCCTGATCGGGCATCCTTCGCGGGGCCTCTGGCCAGCAGCCAGCCACGGTGATCGTGCTGGGATTATCATCATCCTGGCGACTGTGATTGTGTGGATGGGATTCCCGAATCCGACTGGATTATCCCAGCGTTAATTGAACACACCTCTCGTTTCCTTCATGAAAAGTCTCTCCTTCTTTGTTGGCAGCCCCCTGTAGTGGCATGCTTGAAGCCCCAGGAGGGAGGGCGCATGAAAGAGGAAGCACCACTGGATGGGTGCCAGGGCAAGAAGGCCGCGAGAGCGGGTGCCCTTTCCGCAGCGTTCGCCTTTCTCTGCCGTAGTGGGAGGTTGTGTTTTTTCTGCTGGCGTTCATCCTCCTTTTTCTTCAGGTTATCTTCTTCTATATCGATGTTGGGCCCATCGCCTCCAAGGATGGGGCGATTGCCGTTTTTGCTTCGATTGATTCCTTCATTATCAATCGTCTGTCCTATCTGACGACTCCGGGATTTCTGCTGCCATTGACCTTCTTGCTTTTCTGCCCGGTGCAGCCAGGCTGGGCTCGCAGGTATCTCGACATTATTGGCATCTACGTCGTCACCCGCATGGCCATTCAGTTGGTGGGTCTGAATGTGCTGGTGTTTGACACGGTGTCCTCGCGCTTCTTTATCGTTACCCAACTGTTGTTCTTCCTGCCCTATTCCCTGCTTGTCTGGGGGTGGATCTACTGGCGCCTTGATCAGGGCAGCGAGGCTGGCGATCGTGGCCTCTTCCGTCTCGACCTGGATGGCAGGAGGCCCCGGCCCGTTGACTATTTCGTTGCCTCGTTCTCCTCTGTGTTTTCCGCCTCGATCAGCGCGATCAAAGGCACGCCGGCGTGGGCAAGAATCCTGATCCTTGCCCATGGCTTCGTGATCTACGACGTGATGGGATTGACCCTCTTCCGGGCGATTTCCCTGGTGCAGTCCCAGGGATCCTGAGCCGGTCCCTCAACCATGCCTGCGGTGCTGCCGCAGGCGGGCTCAGCGCGCGGTGGCCAGCGAGGGGCGCAGATTCTGCAGGCCTTTGAGGAACATCGGGATGAACTGCTGCACCAGTTGCTCCGGCTTGTCCTCGATCACCCGCCGGAAGGCCATGGCGCGGGATTTCTGCAGGTCGGGCGAGAGCAGGGCCTGGGGAAGACGCTCGAGCACATAGGCGGGTCGCTCCCACACCGGCAGGGTGTTGGCGATCTCCACCAGGTTGCCGAGACGGCGCAGTTCGGCTCCGGCCATGATGTCCATGCCCGCCTCAAAGGCGGCGTGCTCGATCATCGCGTATTTGCGTTTTGCGGCATTCACCCGCAGGCGGTGGTCGGCGCTGCGACTGGCGATGCGGCCCAGCCAGCGGCTGCCCCAGCTGACATGGGCCGCCTCCTCCGGCAGGATCTTCTCGAGGGTGAGGCGGATGCGGTCGTTGTCCTCGCTGGCGGGGGCGGCCCGCAGGGCGGCGATGTGGGCCGAGAACGCCTGGCAGCCCCGCTTCTCAGTGGCGTTGATCGACGCCAGCACCGCGATCAGACCGTCCTCGCTCTGCACCTCCTCGGGGCTCTTGTCGAACAGGCGGTTGAGTTCGTCGATGTAGGAGCCGCTTTCAGGGTTGCCGATCTCTTCGCCCATCTCGTAGAGGAGGTCGGTGAGCCACACGGCATGGCGGGCCTCATCGCTGATGTGGTGGGAGAGTTCGCGCACCAGTTCGCGTGGCTTGCCGTTGAGGGCCTCCATCAGGCTGGTGAGCTCGAGGCAAGAGCGCTGCTCGTTGTAGCGGTAGCTGTTGAGGAAGATCACCTGAGTCCGGCGCTCCTTCACCACCTGGTCCATCACCTCCCGGGGGCCGATGGTGTTGAGGATCTTGCGGGGGTAGGTGACGGCCATGGAGACAGGGGGTTCAGCGCTGCATGGTAGTGAGTTCAGCCCTGCGTCCGGGAAGTGACCGTGGCGATCAGCCGGGCACGAAGGCCAGGGCCACGCCGTTGTTGCAGTAGCGCTTGCCGGTGGGCCGGGGGCCGTCGCCGAACACATGGCCCTGGTGGCCGCCGCAGCGGCGGCAGTGGTACTCGGTGCGGGGCACGATCAGCGTGAAATCCAGCCGCGTGACGACGGCGTTCGGCAGGGGCTGCCAGAAGCTGGGCCAGCCGGTGCCGCTGTCGTACTTGGCGCTGGAGGCGAACAGGGGCAGGCGGCAGCCGGCGCACACGAAGGTGCCCTTGCGCTTGTCGTTGTTGAGGGGGCTGCTGAACGGACGCTCGGTGCCCTCACGACGGAGCACGTCGAAGGCGGCGGGGCTCAGGCGTTTGCGCCATTCGGCTTCACTGAGCTTCCATTGCGGGTCGGTGGCAGTGGCGGCGGCCTCCGCG
>JBJTUJ010000170.1:0-2670 GCA_046080685.1 Cyanobium sp.
TTCGCCCGCTGCGTTCAACAGGCTCGCTTGCTCTTGGCGGCCGGTCCCAGCTCGAGCACATGGCGATCCGCGATGTGGTGGAGCCGACCGCCGCTTGGACCGGTGGCAACCCGGACCCCTCAGGGATCTCGTCCAGGCCCCATGGCCCAGCGGTTTCTGCCCGGTGCTGCTGGGCTGGATCGATCGCCACAGCGTGTGCCGGCGACTGGCCCAAGCTCGGGAGTTCAAGCCTCCCCCGAACCATCCTCATGCCCCACCTCGGCGGGGTTGTTCTGTTGGCGCAGCGCTCGGCCCGGAGGCAGGTTGAGCGCTGCGCGCACCTTCAGCTCCGAGCTCAGGTCGCCCACGATCAGGCGACGGGGAGCCGGCCGACGCTTCACCAGGCTCGGAACCGCAAGGATGCCATCGGCCTCGAGCGCCTCGGGATGCTGATGGATGTCCACGATGCGCAGATCGGATCGGCCGGCCAGCTCGCCGCTGCACAGTCGCCGGATGGTGGCGATGGCATTGCTGGAGAGGATCGAGCCCCGGATCACGTAGAGGGTCAGATCCCAGCGCTCGTCTTCACCTGGCGGATCCCGATCCGGCATCGATGCGGGCATGGGGAACCGCTTGGTGAGGACATCACGATACTTGGCCTGCCGAGGGCTTCCCGGGCGCTCGCACGGCCTGCCGCCACCACAGCAAGCCTTCGCGGTTGATCAGCAGACCCACCAGCACCAGCACCGCCATCAGGGCGATCTGATCGGCGCGTCCATCCGGCACAACGATGTCGGTGATCAGGTGGGGCAGGTTGGTAACGGTGTAAACGACGCTGAACCAGAAGTGCAGGCGTTGCCACCAGCGCCAGCGTGCGGGCTCGCTGGGCACGCTGGCGGCCCAGGCGATCAGCACCAGGGCCGCCAGCGGCAGCACGAAGTACACCATCATCGCCCCGTACAACCAGGGCAGAGCCTGCTCAGGCACCTGGCCATGGATCTCGGCCGAGTGGCCGTGGAACAGAGGCATCTGGCCCAGATCCACGTGGAACACCATCGCCAGCAGCCAGACCAGCCAGAGGGTGCGCAGCCGCAGGGCGTGATCGATGAACACCGTCATGGCTGGAGGCTGGCGCCGGGGGCGACCGGCACGGCCACACCCATTGTGCGGACCTCTTCCGGTACGGGGGCGGTTGACGCGCCCCTCGCGCTGCGAGTACGAGGGGCCGACCGATCGCTATCAACGGCTGCGCCGCCCCGCCTCCGTGCCCCCCCCCGCTTCCCTCTGCTGCAGAACCCGCTGGGAGGAGCGGCGACCATGGTCGGCCTGGCCATGACGGCAGCTCTGGGTTCCGGCCTGGCCCCGGCACCGGCAGGGGCCGCGGAGCGGGAGCCACTCGAGGTCCTCAGCCGCTTCAGCGACCTCCAGCCCCAGGACTGGGCCTACCAAGGCGCTGATGGATCTACAGCAGCGCTACGGCTGTGTGGCCGGTGTCCCGGGTGAGGCTTTCGCCGGCCGGCATTCGATCAGCCGCTTCGAGGCCGCGCCCTGCTGCTGGCTCGCCTGCGGGCCCGGGTGGACGGGCTGCCTGGTATCGCCTGCAGATAGCGACCAGATCAGCGTTACCCCGGCGATCTTCTATCTCAGTGCTCCCCTGGGCCAGCTCCAGAAGGGCGAGGGACGCAGCTTCGACAACGTCGGCGCCCTGATCAAGACCAGCTTCCGGTTCTGACCCGGCCCCTAGTTGGGCAGGGTCACGAACTCCTCCGACACGGTGGGATGCAGGGCCATGGTGCGATCGAAATCCTCTTTGGTGGCCCCCATGCCGATGGCGATAGCGGCCATCTGAATGATCTCGGCCGCGTGTTCGCCCACCATGTGGCAGCCGAGTACGCGCCCTTCCGCCTTCTCCACGATCAGCTTCAGCAGCACCCGCGGGCCGCGGGCGGGCAGGGCCCGGCTCATCGGCCGGAAGCGAGCCCGATAAATCTTGATCGCTTCGCTGCCATGCCGCTCGATCGCCTGCTCCTCGGTGAGCCCCACCCCCGCCAGCTCGGGCTGGGAGAACACCGCCGAGGCCACCAGATCGTGATCCACCCTTCGGGGCCGGCCGCCAAAGAGGGTGTCGGCGAAGGCCCGGCCCTCGTCGATCGCCACCGGGGTGAGGCAGATCCGCTCGGTCACATCGCCCACCGCAAAGATGGTGGGCACGTTGGTGGTCTGGTCGGCATCCACCGGAATGCGGCCGTCCTCAACGGCGATGCCGGCGGCCTCGAGGTTCAGCCCCTGCAGGAATGGGCGGCGACCGGTGGCCAGCAGCACGCCACCGCAGTCGATCGTGTCCCCGTTGTCGAGGGCCACCACCAGATCCCCCGGGGTGCTGCCGGTGATCGAGAGGGGGCGGCAACCGAAACGGATCGCGATGCCGTCGGCGGCCATCGCCTCACCCACGGCTTCGGCCGCTTCGCCATCGAATCCCCGCAGCAGCCGATCCCGCCGCACCAGCTGGGTCACCTTCACCCCGAGTCCGTGAAGGATGCCGGCGAATTCGCAGGCGATGAACCCGGCCCCCACCACCACCACGTGCTCGGGGAACCGCTCCAGCAAAAACATGTCGTCGCTCACCCAGGCCAGCTCGGCGCCGGGGATCTGCGGACGCTGGGGACGGCCGCCCACCGCGATCAGGATGCG
>JBJTUJ010000171.1:0-4654 GCA_046080685.1 Cyanobium sp.
TCACCCTGCGCTCGATCATTGATCACGATCCGATCCGGCCGACCATCAAGGCGATTCCCGGGGTGTGGAAACTGCGCCGCCACTCGGTGATTGGCCAGCGCCTCACCCTCGATGAGATCGAGCACCGGATTCTGCGGCGCACGTACAACGAACCCCGCATCCACGCAGCCCTGGTGTGTGCCGCCATCAGCTGCCCGCCGCTGCGGCGCGAGGCCTACACGGGTCCGGAGCTGGACCGGCAGCTGCAGGATCAGACCAACCGCTGGCTGGCCAGCAGCGAGGGTCTGCGGATCGATCGGAACGCCGGCACTGTGGCCATTTCCTCGATCTTTCAGTGGTTTGCCGAAGACTGGCCGCGGGCTGACCCCAATGCCGCCCCCGTGCCTGGCCACAAGAAGGAGAGCGCGGTGCTCCACTTCATCGCGCGCCACCGCCCCGCTGAGGATCGGTCCCTGTTGCTGGGGGGTGACTTCCGCCTCGAATACCTTCCCTACAACTGGTCCCTGAACCGTCAGAGCCCCTGAGCGGAGGGGGCGAAGCCCACATCAGGCCAGGTCTGCCGCCAGCAGGGTGCGGATCCGCAGCGCCAGTTCGTCGAAGCAGGCGGAGAAGGCCTGCCGGGCCTGCTCCCCCTCCCCGTGGGCGGCCGGATCGGGCAGGCCCCAGTGCAGCGTTGTCGGGTCACCTGGCAGCGGTCCGCAGGTGCTGGCCGCGTGATCGCACACCGTCACCACCATGTCGAAGGGGGCCTCAGCCGCCTCCAGTACGGCCGGCAGGCTCTTGCTGGTGAACTGACTGGTGTCCACGGGGAGCTGGCTGATCTGCTCGAGGGCCAACGGATGCACCCGGCCGGTGGGGGCGCTCCCGGCGCTTGCGACGTCAATGGTTCCCCGGCCCAGGGCCTGGAAGAGGGCCTCGGCCATGATGCTGCGCGCGGAATTGCCGGTGCACACCACCAGCACGCGTTTGTTGCCGGCGGGGTTGCCGGCTGTGTTCTCAGTCATGGGCATTGCGCCGAGGTCGGCCATGGCGGAATGGAGGGTTGGATAGGGGGATGGAAGAAGACATGGCAGACGGGGCGCTCAGCTGAGCGCTCCGCCGCAGCTCGAGCCGGCCCCGGCCGTGCAGCCGAAGCAGTGATCGGCCACGGCGATCGCTTCGCCACTCGGGTCGTGCTCCAGCAGCTCCCGCAGATGGCGCCGGCTGCCGGGCTCGTCGGCCGGCACCGGCAGACCTGGCACCGGCAGACCGAGCATCTGGTTGAAGTCGCAGTCGTAGAGGTAGCCCTCCCAGTCCACGCTGAGGGTGGAGCGGCACATCACCTGCTCCAGGTTGGAGGGGTTGTGACTGGAGCGCAGCAGATCCATGTAGGTCTCCAGCCGGCCCTGCTGGCGCAGGACGGCCGCGAAGCGCTGGATCGGCATGTTGGTGATCGTGTAGAGCCGGTTGAAACGGATGCCGAAGTGCGTGTCCAGTTCGCGCCTGTAGTCGGCCTCCAGCGCCGCCTGGGGGGGGGGGAGCGTTGGCCCCTGGGGGTTGTACACCAAATCCAGTTCTAAGCCAGAACCCTCGATGCCGTATCCCAGGGCATTGAGCTGGCGAAGGCCTTCGATGCTGCGAGCGAACACGCCGTCGCCTCGCTGCTGGTCGACATTGGCGGCGCTGTAGCAGGGCAGGGAGGCCACCACCGTGACCCCCTGATCGGCCAGGAACCCGGCCAGACCCTCCTGGCCGGGTTCACTGAGGATCGTCAGGTTGCAGCGGTCGATCACCGTCGCCCCCAGCTGCCGGGCCGCGATCACCAGCGCCCGGAAGCCGGGATGCAGTTCCGGAGCCCCTCCGGTGAGATCGAGCGTGGTGAGTCCGCGCGCCCGCAGCACCGCCGGCACCAGGGCGATGGTGGCCGCGTCCATCATCTCGGTGCGGCTGGGCCCGGCGTTCACGTGGCAGTGGCTGCAGCTCTGGTTGCAGCGGTAGCCCAGGTTCACCTGCAGGGTGCCGGGCCGGCCCCGACGCAGGGCGGGGAAGGCCAGTTCAGGAGCGCTGGCCTTCCCGGTGGGGGTGGGAGTGGCGGTAGCGGGCTCAGACACTGGTGAGCATCCGGGGGCCATCGGGGGTGCTGCCATCGCTGTGGAGGGGCTCGAGGGTGATGCTGAGGGCCTGGGCCCCGCTGGTGGGCTGGGTGGGGATCGCCATCGTCACGCTGCCGTCGGCAGCGGGCACGAAGCGCACACAGCCCTTCGTTCTGCCATTCACGTTCGCCCATAGGCGGTACACATGGGCGGGAGGCGCCGGCGGCAGCCCACGCACCAGCAGCAGGTTGTGATCCTGGCCTGGGCTCACCACCACTTCTCCGGAGCTCCCGGCGTACCCTGCGGTGCCCCGCAGCGCCAGCGTGCGGCTGGCCGTTGCCGGAGCCGCTTGCCGCAGGCCGGCCATCTCCCCGCGCAGCTGCACCACCTGGGTGCCCAGCGCCACGAGGGCACAGGTCAGGGCGGCCATGCCGAGCTGGGCGGGCCGCAGTGGCCAGCGCCGGGCCCGCTCCTCGGCCTGTGGCCGAAGGCGGCTCTGCTCGGATTGCAGCAGTCGCCTGCGCAGCCGGGCGGGTGGGGTTGCCGCATCGGGCAGGGCCATGGGCAGCAGCTCCAGCGTCAGGCGGAGTTCATCGAGCTGGTCCTGCAGGTGAGGGTCACTGGCGAGGTTCTCCCGCAGCTGCTGTCGCTCACCTTCATCCAGGTCGCCGAGCACGTAGCCGGCCAGCAGTTCATCGAGTTGGGGGTGGGTGTCGTGGCGATCAGGTTGGGTGGGATCAGGGGCGGCCATGACGATCGGCGGCGGAGGGGGACGGGGCGAGGGCGTTGAGGGAACTGGAGGAGAAATCCAGCAGGTGGCCGCGCAGGGCCAGCAGGCCCTGGCGGGAGCGTGTCTTCACCGTGCCCAGGGGGATCTGCAGCTGTTCGGCGATCGTCGACTGACTCATGCCTTCGTAGTAGGCCAGCTCCAGCACCTGGCGCTGGTTGGGGTGAATGCGGGCCAGGGCGCTGCGCATGCGCTCGGCCAGATCCCCCAGCTCGGCCCAGTCGTGGGCGCTGCGGGTGTGCCCGCCCAGAAGCTGGGTTGACCAGCGCTGCAGCAGCTGCCAGCGGTTGCGCTGCTGGCTGAGGCGGTTGATCGCCATCGAGCGGGTGAGCAGCAGCAGGTAGGCGAGCACCGGTCCGCGGCTGGCGTCGTAGCGCTCCTGTCGCCAATAGCTCAGGAACACGTCCTGCACCAGATCCTCCGCCGCGGCGCTGTCGCGGCAGAGCCGCAACGCCAGCCGGTAGACGGCGGGGCTGTAGGCGTCGTAGAGGCCGGCCAGATCGCTGGGCGGTGGTGGCGGATCCTGATCGGCGCTGACCATGGTTGAGGGGGAACCTTGACCGGGTTACCGGCAACGGAGCAGATCGGATTGCGGCAGCCTCGGCGGGTGGGTCCCGCGCCACTGGGGCTGATCAACGCTCGCCTCGATTCAGCCGCTGCATCTGCCAGGTCACCAGTGTTCCCACCGGGCTCCAGAGCAGATAGGGAACCAACAGCAGGGCAGCCAGTCGGCTCGCCGCTGCCACGACCACAGCCAGGGCCACGCCCCACAGCCAGCCTGTGAAGGCCACCGCCGTGCCATTGGCAAGGCGGCGACTGCGGCAGATCAGCCAGGTGTAGCTCTGCACCAGCAGCAACAGGATCAGATAGCCGGCCATCAGGGGCCAGCTGCCGGTGGCGTTCCAGCTGAGCAGCGCCGAGGCATAGAAACAGCCGTAGATCGCCAGCCAGATCACCGGAATCCAGCGCTCGAACGTGAGCCAGGCCGGCCGGCGCAGCTGCAGGAACCAGGCCAAGTCCTCCCGGCGGGGGTTCAGCGCCGCCGCCACGGCCACCATCGCCACCAGGATCAACAGCGCCGCAGCCATGGGGAGAATGCCGATGATTCCAGCCTGACGCCTCTGCAGCCATGCCGCCTGGAGCGCTCCCCGCGACAGCCCCCTTCAGCCCCGGGCAGAGTCAGTCCCAAGCGTGCGCTACACCGTCCATGGCTGAACCGGCAGATGCGGTTGGGCTCATTTTGCCCGTGTGGTGTGCGGCGGCCGCGCGGGCTGCCCTCCAGGCCCTGCTGGGTCAGCCCCATCCCGCTCTGGTGCAGCCCCTGCAGCTGCGGCCCGGCGCCGAACCCCAGCCGGTGCCCATTGAGGCCGTGGCCCCCCTGCCCGACGGCAGCGCCCTGGCCATGGCCCGCTGCGATCCGGGAGCGGCGGTGCTGGATCTCACCCGCGGGCTGTTGGTGTGGGCCCAGGTGCGCTGGCTGGAGGGCCCCGGCCCCTGGTTGGACCTCCGGGCCGGGGCGGGCGTGGGGGTGGTGCAGGGCACCGGTGAGGTCAGTGTGTCGGGCTACGCCAGGGACTTGCTGGAGTGGAACTTGCGTCCCCTGCTGCCAGCGGACCGCCGGCTGGCCCTGGAACTCACGATTCCCGAGGGTCGCCGCCTGGCCGCCCGCACCAGCAATGCCGCCTTCGGGGTGGTGGACGGTCTGGCCCTGATCGGCACCCAGGCCACGGTGCAGCGCAGTGCCGCCCCTGAGCAGCTGGAGGCGGCCCTGGCCGAGCTGCGCCGGCGGACGGCG
>JBJTUJ010000172.1:0-6265 GCA_046080685.1 Cyanobium sp.
TCGGCGGGGCTGCCGCGGCTGGGACGGGGCGAGCCGTGCTGCCGGGACTGCTGAATTCCTGCCAGCCGCCTTTGGGGGCCATGGCCGCGTCCGCATCGTCGGCGATGATTCTGGCTGGAGCCCGTGCGGCCCCGACTCAGCAAATCCACTCGCCATTGGCGAAGCGCAGGGCGTGAATCACCAGCAGCAGGGCGCCGAAACCCACCAGGAAGCGCAGCCAGCGGGGGTATTCCCTGAACCAGGCGCCTTGGAGCATCAGCAGCGGCCCCGTGGCGAAGATGTGTCGCTCCAGGCTCATGGTGTGCTGTTTCAGCAGGTAGGCCGCCAGGCTGGCGACGCCGAACGCCCACACCTCAAGAGGCAGGCGCCCCAGGCCCCAGCCGCACAGCAGCAGGGCGCCCACCACCGCCAGCAGATCCAGCCCCGGCATGCCGGCCAGCAGCCAGTAGGCCAGGAAGGCCAACAGCGAGAGCGCGAAGCTGGTGGCGGGATGACGCCGGCGCAGGCCCAGGGCCACGGCAGCCACTGCCAGCACCGCGCTGCAATGGGCCGGATAGGCGGCGTCGATCAGCGCGCTCGCTGTGGTGTTGACCGGGCCGAGGAACACCTTCGACAGCCGTTCGAGCCAGAACGGCAGACCGGAAAGGTTGAAGCCGGGGTTCACCTCCCAGGCTTTCTGGGCATGCAGAAAGGCCAGGGGGTCGCCGCTGATCCGCCAGTTGAGCAGGGCCACCGCCCCCAGTCCCCCCAGGGCCCCCAGGCTGGCCACCAGCCCGGCCCACGGACGGCGCCGCCGGGCGAACGCGATTAGGATCGAAAGAGGATCACCACGCCGGTGGGCCGGGTCGCGCTGCTGAGGGCACCCAGCAGGCCGACCCCTGCGACCCTCAGGGGCGGGCGCACCAGGCAGAGCAGGGTCAGGGCGGTGACGAGCAGATAGAAGGCTTCGGTGTAGGGGATGGCACAGAAGATGCTCATCGGGTTGAAGCAGGTGAGCAGCACCACGGCCCGGGCCGCCTCCTCACCCAGGCATCGCCGGCTCAGTCGCTCGATCACCACCAGCGCCATCAGAAAGGCGCCATTGGTGAGCACCAGCGCCACCGGCAGCGGCGCCAGGTGCAACAGCCCGGCCACCGCTTTCGTGACCGCGGGGAACAGCGGGAAGAAGGCGAAGTTGTCGCCGGCGTACCCTTCGGCCACGATCTGGAGGTAGTGGGCGGCATCCCACTGGCGCAGCCGCTCCGCCAGTTCCCCGGGAGCCCGGAGCTGCACCGAGATGGCCAGGGGCAGGAAGAACAGAAGCCGGCTGATCAGCCAGCTCCACCCGAGCACCGTCGGTACCCCCCGGGCCGCCCGGGCCAGGGCTGGGATCCCGCGGGCTGACGGGTGCGGCGGCTCGAACGGGCGGGTCAAGGGGAACGAAGGCGATCGGAGCGCCCGGCCGGATCCCGATCAGGAGCGGTGGTCCGCGCGGAAGCCAACCTAGGAGGCCCACGCCTGCCGGACCTGCCCTTCAGCGCCGCAGCCTTCCCAGGCGCCGCCCTACGGCGCTCGCGATCCGTTCGGACAGGGGCCTGCTCTGCCCCTGCGGCGGCAGCGAAGGAGGTTCCAAAAAATCCAGGCCTTCCCCAACCCGGTAGGGCGCCGTTGCGCGGTGGGCGGCCGCGGCCGTGTAGTGGCACACATAGGAGCGGCGGGTGAGGTCCGGGTTGCGCATCGGTGTGCCGCCGTGAATCAGGGCGCCGTGCCAGATCAGCAGGTCGCCACGGCGGGGCAGGAAAACACTCGGTTCCCAGCCCTGGGTCTGGATCAGTTTTTCGAGATAGATCCCATAGTTGTTGGCGGTTTGATCGTCGCAATCGCGGCCGGCAAGGATGTTGCCACCGCCCCAGTCGAAGAATTGCTGATCCGTGAGGAGGTGGGATCCTTTGTAGTAAACGAGCGGCCCTGAATCGGGATGGATGTCCTCCAGGGGGATCCAGGCGGCAGCCAGATGAGCCAGCCGGTTGTGATGGTGAACGTAGGAAAAGTCCTGATGGAGGCCCTGTTCGCTGCTCTTCCAGAACGTGAGGGATTGAATCAACCCGGGTTCAGACCCGAAGAGTTCATCCAGAAATCGGATGATCGGCGCGGAGAATGCCAGGGACCGTGCGGATGCAAAGTAGCGGTGGAGGTCGTTGAGCTTGAGTCCGGGCGAGGCCTGGCGGAAGTCTGTGATCCCCAGGTTCGTGAGATTGCGGAGCACTCTGGCTTTGTAGTGCTCTGCTTTGCCGTCAACGCTAATCAGCCCGTAGACCAGTGAACTTTCCGCGAGTGCCGGCAGGTTGTTGAGGTCGTCATCGTAGCGGTCCAGAAGATCGGAATCGATCGCCTGTGGCAGGATGACGACTCCATCTCGCAGGAAGTCAAGAACCTGTGATGAGTAGATTTTCGGTGGGAGTCCGGGTTGATCGCGATGCAGCTGCTCCGACAGGGTGAGGGAAGAGAGATAGTCGCCCGGAAGCATGTGCGTGTCTATGCTGCCGCCACGTTAGCCCGCCAGGATCAGCTCGGACTGTGGTATTTGCCTCCTGTCATGGTTGACTCCAGCGGCGCTCACCCAGGGCTTCACCGGCTTCCTGGTGCCGGGCCGGGCTTGCGCGCCCAGCCAAACACCAGAAGGCGCTTCAGCTGAATGCCTTCCTCATCGGTATGGGCCGCCAGGGCCTCGCGCAGGGGTTGCTGCAGGGGTCCCTCAAGATCGAGGTGGGGCAGGAAGTTGCCGAAGTAGGAACTCTGATTCCACCGCAGCAGGTGGTCCAGATCGACGAAACGATCGTGGAAGCGGACCGGGCTGATCCGGATCCTCTCGAATCCGGCCTGATTCAGCAGCTGCAGGAGGCTCTCCTCGTTGATCCGGTGGGGGGGCACCAGTCCCTTCTGATCCTCCACCCCCTGGCGGGCCAGGGCCCCGCTGAGCAGGGCGACGAACTCATGGGGGCGGTCGGGATCGATCGGCGCTGTTCACCGCTAGCTGAGCGCCAGGCTTCAGCACCCGTCTGGCTTCCTCCAGGGCCGTGGGTTGGTCGGCGATCCAGTGCAGCACGCTGTTCATCACCACGGCATCGAAGTGGTCGTCGGGGACTCCCGAGAGGTTTTCGGCCCATGCCTGGGCCACCCGCAGAGGTCCGCCGGCGCCCGCGCGTTCGCGGGCCAGCGCTACCCGGTCGGCGAGCGGGTCCACGGCCAGAACCTCTCCGGCTGGACCCACGAGATCTGCGAGGTGCAGGGCCAGGCGGCCGGTGCCGGCTCCGACGTCCAGCACCCGATCACCAGGGCTCAGCTGCAGTTCCGCCACGAGCTGTTTGCCATGCGCGTACTGGAAGTCACTGCTGGTGTCGTACGTGCTGGCCAGGGCCGGTGTGTCGTGGACGTAGGAGACCGAGGAGGGATCAGGCATCTGGAGGAAAACGGCCTTGGCGATTAGGTGTAGAAGTCGGGTTCCGGCAACTGGCCGTGGAGACCCCAGGCCCCCAGGGCCTGCACCTTGCGGGAATCGGGATCGTGCAGGCTGAGGGTGCGCAGGTTGCGCCAATGGCGATCAAGGCCCAGGCTGCGGCTGACGCCGCGGGCGCCCACCAGGTCGAACAGGCGGCTTGTAATCTCAAGGCCCGCCCGCGAGGCCGCCACCTTGGTGGCGGCGATGCGCAGCGCGCAGCTGCCCCGCTCCTCCGCCGTGAGGGCCTCGCCTTTCTCCCAGGCTTGCTGCAGCGGCGGCGCCGCCTGCTCCACCAGGGCGGTGGCGGCCTGGAGCTGCAGCCACAACTCCCCGAACAGCTGGATCACGTGGGGATCCCCCGAGCGGCCGCTGGCGGCCTGCCCCTGCAGCAAGGTTCTCGCCTCCTCGAGCCCCCCTTCGGCGATGCCCAGGAAGATGTGGGCCAGGTTGAGCTGGGTCAGGCAGGCCCTGAACGTGCGGAACGGGCTGGCCGCTGCGCGGCGGCTGCCGAGCACTTCTTCACGGAACACCCGCACCGCTTCGAAGCGCACCGAGCCGCTGTCGGTCTGGCGCTGGCCGATGGCGTCCCAGTCGTGCTGGAGCTGGATGCCCTCACGATCAGCGGGCAGGACAACCACCACCAGATCGCCGCTGACCGGGTCCACCGCCCCGACCGGCAGAATCTCGGCGTCATGGGACCCGGAGCAAAAGCGCTTCTCGCCCTCGAGCCTGTAGTCGCTGCCATCGGCCACCAGCAGAGCGCGTCGATCGAGGGGATTGAGGGCATTGCCCCACCACCAGCCTTCGCGAACCGTGGCCGTTTCGAAATGAGCACGCTGCTGCTCGCTGCCGAAAAGATGGGGGATGACAACCCCGAGGTTGTGGTACGAGTAGACATGCGCCAGCGAGGCGTCAACCCGGGCCAGCCGGCGGGAGAGATCAAAGGCGGTGACCCAGCTGGCGCCCTGGCCGCCCCTTGAACTCGGGATCACCAGGGTCAGCAGCCCTGAGTCACGGATGCGATCCCGCTCGGCCTTCGGGGTACCCCCCTGCTGGTCGCGGGCTGCGGCCGTGGTTTGGAACTCCTAAATCAGTTCCTCGATCACCACGCGGGGATCGGCAGGTGAAGCCGCCGGGGTGGCCAGGGTTGCAAGGGGGTCAGGCACGCTCTCAGGAGCCCAGATCAAAGACGATGTCGGAGACACGGATCGGTGAGGGGATCAGTTTGAGCTTCACGAAGTCATCCGCCAGCTTCTGCTGATCGCGCAGCCCCCCCGCCTGGATCGGCGACACCTGATAACGGCCGACGCGGCGCCGCTCCGAAACCTCAAGCACCGGCAGGGGCACCTTGGTGGCTTCGGAGAGGAACCGGGCGGAGTCGTCGGGGTTCTTGAGGGCCCACTGGCCTGCCGCTCGCAGGTCACGGATCAGGGGCGGCAGCAGCCCGGGGTTGGCCGCCGCGAAATCGCTGTTGGCCAGGAAATAGAGGCGGAAGCTGGTGAGTCCCCTGCCATTCACCAGCACCCGCGCGTTGCCCCCGACCTGGGCGGCGGCATAGAACGGATCCCAGACTGCCCAGGCATCGAGCTTGCCGGATTCAAAGGCCACCCGCCCCTCAGGGGGCTGCAGATAGACCGGTGTGATGTCGGACAGCTTGAGACCGGCCCTGCCGAGGGCATTCACCACCAGCGGAACGGCGCTGGAGCCCTTGGCGAACGCCACCTTCTTGCCCTTCAGATCGGCAACGCTGCGGATCGGGGAGTTGGGGCGCACGAGAATGGCGACCGCCTCAGGGTTGGGCTGGGACTGACCGAAATACACGATCGGGGCCTTCTTCGACTGGGCGAAGATCACGGGTGCATCCCCTGTCTCTCCGACATCCACCTTGCCGGCGGCCAGGGCCTCCAAAAGGGGTGGTCCGGAGGTGAATTCCGCCCAGGTCACCTTGATGCCATGGCGTTCAAGCCGTCTGGCCAGATCGCCACGGGCACCCAGGATATTGAAGGTGGATGATTTCTGCAGGCCGACCCGCAGCACCTTCGTCTGCACCTGGTTGGCATTGCCGGCGGCGGCCAGCCCCGACAAAGCCCCCACTCCTGCGAGAAGACCCGTGGTCCCCGCCAGGGCTGCGAGGGAGATCAGCAGACTCCGGCATGAACGGTTGGCGCCTGACTGCTGGGCTGGCGAAGGCAGGGGCATGGAGGAAAAATGCGGCAACTCGATAGGCCTTCGGGTCGCGTTCTCTGCCTGGCAAGGTGTAAGCCTTGGGAGTGAGATCGGCGGGAGTGTGATCAGCGCCTGATGGACGTTTTGATCGTCCTAAACCTAGGCAGTGTGCTGTCATGCCTGGTGTGCCTCGAGGCACATCGATCGGGCGCTGCCGGCACCCACAGTTGAGGAGGCTTTCTCCTCGCTTTCATGGCTGCCGGTGTTCCTTTGACTGCTGCTCACTTTGCTGCAGTGGAGGATGAGGCGGTGGAGGCTCACTACCGCTCCACGAACAAGAGGCTGGGCCAGTCGTACTTCGTGATCGATTGTGACCGCCACATCATCGAACCGCCGGAAGCGTTCAGTCGCTACCTCGATCTGGAATAACGGGATCAGGCTCCGCGTCTGGTCACCGACAACAGCGGTGCGCCGCGACTGATGATCGAGGGTCGCCTGTATCAGAAGCCCTCCGGCTACGGGCCCGGGCGGCCCGAGGGCTGTGGTGACCAGCGCCCCCGTGGCGATGGTCTCTCCTATGAGCTCGCCCACCGCCATGCCTTCGAGAACAGGGATCTCGAC
>JBJTUJ010000173.1:0-7800 GCA_046080685.1 Cyanobium sp.
CCCGCCCAGACGGGTCTGCACTACGGCCGCCGCCAGACCCATGGCCATGCCCTGGTGATCGATCCCTGGGGCACGGTGGTCGCCGATGCGGGCCTCAGCCCCGGTCTGGCCATGGCCCCGGTGGATACGGCCCATGGCAAGCGCGTCCGGGCCCAGATGCCGAGCCTGCAGCATCGCCATCCCGCCCTCTTCTGAAGGGCGATGGGACTCCGTTCCATCGGGCTGCGCGCTCTTCTGGCCCTCGCTGTCGTGCTGAGCACGGCCTCGGCCCGGGCCGGCGCCCTCTCCGCCTGGGCGATCAGCCGTGACGGCGCCCTTGAGCTGCGCACCTCTCCCGGGGTACGGCTGCAGGCCTACTTCGAGTAGGGGTCCGCGGGCCGGGGTCCGCGGGTGTGGGTGGACATTCCCGGGGCGCCGCTGCGCACCCGCAGCCTGCGGGCCACCGGCGCCCTGCAGGAGGTGCGGATCGGCAAGCCCGATCCCTACACCACCCGTCTGGTGCTCGAGTTCCAGCCCGGCACCCGCATCGATCCCCGCCAGCTGCGGCTGGTGGGCACGGCCCGCGATCGCTGGCGCATGGAGCTGCTGGGAGTACCGGCCCGGCGGATGGCCCTGCTGGGAGAGGGCGACATGGACGCCAGCCCCGGTGCCTGGTCGGGCCGCACCGCCCGCGTGCCCGCCGGTGGCAGCTACGGCGGCGGCTCCGACGACTGGTCGTCCCGAGGCCGCAGCACCACCCGCACGCCCCTGAGCACCCAGGGCCTGCCGGTGGTGCCCCGCGGTCGTTACCGGGTGGTGATCGATCCGGGCCACGGTGGCCCCGACCCCGGGGCTGTGGGCATCGGTGGCCTGCGCGAAACCGACGTGGTGCTCGATGTGGGCCTGCAGGTGGCCCGCCTGCTCCAGTCGCGCGGGGTGCAGGTGCTGATGACGCGCACCTCGGAGGTGGACGTGGACCTGCCGCCGCGGGTGTCCCTGGCGAACAGCAGCGGCGCCCATGTGTTCGTCAGTCTCCATGCCAACGCCCTGAGCATGGACCGGCCGGATGTCAACGGCGTCGAAACCTTCTACTTCTCCGGCGGCCGCTCCATCGACCTCGCGGTGAGCATCCAGCAGCAGATCATGGCGATCTCCCCCGGCACCCCCGACCGCGGAGCCCGGCCCGGCCGCTTCTACGTGATCCGCCGCACGGTGATGCCCTCGGTTCTCACCGAGATGGGCTTCGTCACCGGGGAGATCGATGCGCCCCGGCTCGCCGATCCGGATTTCCGGCGGCGGCTGGCCCAGGCCGTGGCCAATGGCATCCTGTCCTATCTCCAATAAGCCCACCTTGCCCCTTCTGGTTGGCCTCTTCGACAGCGGCCTCGGCGGCCTGACGGTTCTGCGCCAGGTGCACGCCCTCTATCCCCACTCCAACTGCCTCTACTTGGGGGATACGGCCCGTGTGCCCTACGGCCAGCGCACCACCGAGGACATCCGCTCGATCGCCGCGGAAGTGGTGCAATGGCTGCGGCGCCAGGGGGTGGGGGTGCTGGTGATGGCCTGCAACACCTCCAATGCCCTGGCCCTGGATGTGGCCGTGGCTGAGGCGGGCGTGCCGGTGGTGGGCCTGATCGACAGCGTGGCCGCCGAACTGGTGGTGGATCGCATCGGCGTGCTGGCCACTCCGGCCACCGCCGCCAGCGGCGCCTACCGCCGGGCCATCCACGCCTGCCGCCCCTCGGCCACGGTCCACGAGGTGGGCTGCCCGAGCTTCGTTCCCCTGATCGAGGCCGGCGATCTGGAGGCGCCGGCCCTGCGGCAGGCCGCACAGGCTTACCTGGCTCCCCTGCTGGAGGCCCGCGTGGACGCCATCGTGCTGGGCTGCACCCATTACCCCCTGCTGCGGCCGCTGCTGGCGGAGCTGGTACCGCCCGATGTGCAGCTGGTGGATCCTGCGGTGGCCACGGCCCAGCGGCTCGGTCCGCTGCTGGCCAGCCTCGGCGACCTGCCGGAGGTGGAGATGCCCTCCGAGCCCGATTCCCCGCCTCTGGAGCGCTCCCACATCTGTGTCACGGGCCCGGCCGATGCCTTCGCCGATGCCGCCACCGCCTGGCTCGGCACCCGGCCCAGCGTGCGGACTGTCAGCCTGCACTCGCCTGCACGCGCCTTCTAGGATCAGGCCACAGCGGAGGTGTCGTGGCCACGGTTGCAGAGTTGCTCCAGCCGGTCGAGGCCGACCTCGATGCCCTCCTGGCCGATCTGCGCAGCCTGATCGGTGCAGGCCATCCGATCCTTCAGGCTGCCGCCGAGCACCTGTTCGCCGCCGGCGGCAAGCGCCTGCGCCCGGGCATCGTTCTGCTGCTCTCCCGCGCCATCAGCCCCGATGGCGGTCTCAGCCCGCGCCACCGGCGCCTGGCCGAGATCACCGAGATGATCCACACCGCTTCGCTCGTGCACGACGACGTCGTCGACGAGGCCGCCACCCGCCGGGGCGTGGCCACGGTGCACAGCCGCTTCAATCACCGGGTGGCGGTGCTGGCGGGCGATTTTCTGTTCGCCCAGGCCAGCTGGCACCTGGCCAACCTCGACAACCTCGAGGTGGTGAAGCTGCTCAGCCGGGTGATCATGGACCTGGCCGATGGCGAGGTGAAGCAGGGCCTGTTCCGCTACGACACGGGCCAGAGCTTCGAAACGTATCTCGAGAAGAGCTACTGCAAAACGGCTTCCCTGATCGCCAACAGCGCCCGTGCCGCCGGCGTGCTCTCCGGCCTTCCCGAGGAGCGTCTCAACGACCTCTACCGCTTCGGCCGCCAGCTTGGCCTGGCGTTCCAGGTGGTCGACGACATCCTCGACTTCACCGGCAGCGACCAGCAGCTGGGCAAGCCGGCCGCCAGCGATCTGGCCTCCGGCTATCTCACGGCTCCCGCCCTGTATGCCCTCGAGGAACGGCCGGCGCTGGCCGGGCTGATCGAACGGGAGTTCTGCGAACCCGGCGACCTGGAGCAGGCCCTGGCCCTGGTGCGGGGCTGCGAGGCCATCCCCCGCTCCCGGGCCCTGGCGGAAGGCTTTGCCCGCGAGGCCCACGAGGCGATCGAGTGGCTCACCCCCTCGGATCCCCGCAGCGCCCTGCGGGCTTTGCCGGAATATGTGCTCGGGCGGCTGTACTGAGGCGGATTGCTGTCATCGCGGGCTGCGTGTGCGGACCGGCTCTGGTTCAGACTCCTGAATGATTACGTGCGGGAGGGGACGGATTCGATGGCTGACTGGACCCTTCCCGCCGAAGAGCCGGCGCGCCTGGCGGCACTGAGAAGTTACTCCATCCTCGACAGCGAGTCCGTTAGGACCTGCAGCTGATTGTGCGGACCTTCACCGTGATCTTCAGCAAGGGCTCGGGAGCCGCCTGAACCATGCAGCATGGAGAGGGCGAGGCCCAGGCGGAGTTCCCCAGCACCCTTGATGCCATGGCCGAGTTGCTGGAGTGGTTCGAGCAGCACCGGCCTCGGGGCCTCGATGACATGGTGTGGATTCAGGCCCAGACGGCCCTGATGGAGGGCTTCACCAACGCCGTTCGCCATGCCCACGCCCTCCTTGACCCCCCGCCGTTGGTAGGGGTGACCCCCGCCCTGGTTGCCGGCAGGCTGCGCCTGGGGATCCGCGACCACGGAGCTCCCTTCGATCTGGAAACGCGTCTGCAGGCTCACGCCGCGGAGGGGGAGCAGCCCCTCGGGTTCGACGGCCTGCCCGAGCGCGAGGCCCACTGGGGGGTGATCATCCTCTCGAAGCTCCAGCGGGACTTCGGCTGGTCGATCCGCTACGAGCCGCTGGCGGAGGGGGGAAACCTGCTGTTGCTGGAGGGGCCGGGCAGCGGTTCATAGAGATCCACCCGGAACTGCTCCGGGTGGCCGCAGGCCTCGGGGTGAAGCCAGGTCCAGCGGGTCCAGAGCTCAAGGAAGAGGGTGGTGCCCTCTGGACCCTCCCCCCAGCCACTGCCCGCGTAGTCACCCCAGAGCACGGGGGCTCGGCGGCCGTAGGCGGGAACCCGGTCCAGGTGGTGGCGCTCACTCACGTGCAGGATGGGCTGTCCCCGGTAGGTGAACACCAGCCGCAGGGCCCGGGTGCGGTGGGTGCTGGGCAGCCGGAACCACACCTTCTTGCTGTGCTGCACGTACCAGTAGCCCAGGGAGCATCCGCGGCTGGGGCGATCGTGGTGGGTGCTGAACAGGGCCCCGTTTCTCTGCAGCACCGGAAAGGCGGGCAGAACCATCGAGTGGCCGGAGGAGAGAACACCCTGCCGGTGGAAGCTCCCCAGGGCAAGGGCCAGCCCCACCCTGGGCCAGCCCCAGCGGGGGGAGCCCCAGCGGGGCCCCCACCAGCAGCAGGGCTGCCGACAGCAGCCTGGCAGAGGTGGTCAAAGGGAGTCGGCCACCTCGTGAAGGGAGCGGAGGTGGAGCGCCCCGGGGGGGTAAGTCGGGCAGGTTTCTCCTGGAGGTGGGAGCACATGCACGCGGCAGCCGGCCGCAGCGGCCGCCTGGGCGCCGGCGAGCGAATCCTCGAAGGCCCAGCACTCTCCGGGCGGCACCCCCAGCCGCGCCGCCGCCAGCAGGAACACATCCGGCGCCGGCTTGCCCGCCCGCAGCTCCGGATCGTCGCCATGGACGCGGATCGTGATCAGCTCCAGCCAGGGATGGGGAGCGGCCTTCAGGGCCACGGCGGCCCGGGAACTGCTGGTGGCCAGGGCCATCGGGATCGCCAGCTCGGCGCAGCGCAGCACCAGCTCGGGCGCCCCTTCCATCGGCTCCGCGTGCACCAGCAGGGCCTCGGCGATCGGCTGGCGCACTGCCAGCAGGGCTTCGATGCTCGGGGGATCGCCGCTGGCCACAGCGCCTCCATGCTCGGATGCTGCCGCGATCCACTGCCGCACCTGCTCGGCACAGTCGAGGCGGCGGCGGCCCCGCAGCTGCGTCAGCTCGGCAGCGCTGAGCTCACGGCCGAAGTGGGCGGCGGCTTCGCGCCAGGCCCGGGCGTGCAGCGGTTCGGTGTCGAGCAGCAGACCATCGAGGTCGAACAGGCAGGCGGCAGGGCGGACCATCCCCCCAGCCTGCCCGAGCGGCCCTCCCTGCGGAAGGCGGTCCGCCCCGGTCCGGGGTGGTTCAGGGATCGCCGGGGCTCTCGGGATAGCGATCCTCGAGGGCCGTCTCCAGGGTGGTGAGCAGCAGCACCAGGGCTGCCCGCGGCTCCAGGTCGCCGCCGCTCACGGTGCGCAGCCACTGGTCGCAGAGATCCTCGATCCTGTGGAACAGGGCGCTGCCCGCCCGCAGGGTCGCCATCACCCGCTCCACGCTGTCCTCGTCCACGTCGTGGGGAAGGCCCACCACGTAGCGGCGGCCGTCATCGCCGATGTAGGTGAGCTCCCCATCGGCATTGATGATCGGCCCGGCGTGGGGAGTGATCGGCTCCTGTTCCCTCTCCACGGGATCGCCTGCGGACTGCGCTCACGCTGGCAATGGCGCTGGGCGATGGGGTGCTGAAGGCAGGATTGATCAGCAGAACTGAACGATGGTGCAGACCACCCCCATGACGCTTCCGTGCCGACCCGTTCGCCTCCCGGGCAGGGCCGGCGCGGCTGCGGTTGAATGACCAGCGGTCGTCCCCTCGCCTCCCGCGTCCGTCATGACCCAGGCCAGTTCCCCCACGATCGAATCGGTGCTCAACGAGGGGCGCTGCTTCGAGCCGCCGGCGGAGCTGGCGGCCACGGCCCGGTTCGGCTCGATGGCGGCCTACCGCGAGCTGGTGGCCCGGGTGGAGGCCGATCCCGACGCCTTCTGGGGCGAACAGGCCCGGGAGCACCTCCATTGGTTCAGCCCCTTCCACACGGTGCTCGACTGGAGCAACCCTCCGTTTGCCCGCTGGTACGAGGGCGGCACCACCAACCTCTCCTTCAACTGCCTCGACCGGCATCTGGAGGGCCCCCGGGCGGAGAAGACCGCCCTGATCTGGGAGGGGGAACCGGGTGATGTGCGCAGGTTCACCTACCGGGAGCTGCACGGCGAGGTGTGCCGCGCCGCCAACGCCCTCAAGGCCCTGGGGATCGGCAAGGGCGATCTGGTGGCGCTTTACATGCCGATGGTGCCCGAGGCCGCCATCGCCATGCTCGCCTGCGCCCGGATCGGCGCCCCCCATTCGGTGGTGTTCGGCGGCTTCTCGGCCGAGGCCCTGCGGGATCGGCTGATCGACGGCGAGGTCAAGCTGGTGATCACCGCCGACGGCGGCTTGCGCAAGGACAAGGCCGTGTCCCTCAAGCCCGCGGTGGACGAGGCCCTGGCGGAGGGCTGCCCCAGCGTGCAGAAGGTGCTGGTGGTGAAGCGCACCGGTGAACCCACGGCGATGCAGGAGGGCCGGGATGTGTGGTGGCAGGAGTTGGTGCCAGCTCAGAGCCCGGACTGCCCCGCCGAGCCCATGGCCAGCGAGGACCGCCTGTTCGTGCTCTACACCTCCGGCTCCACCGGCAAGCCCAAGGGGGTGGTGCACACCACCGCCGGCTACAACCTCTGGGCCCACCTCACCTTCCAGTGGATCTTCGACATCCGCGAGGAAGACATCCACTGGTGCACCGCCGATGTCGGCTGGATCACCGGCCACAGCTACATCGTGTACGGGCCGCTCTCCAACGGCGCCACCACCGTGATGTACGAGGGGGCGCCGCGGCCCTCCAAGCCCGGAGCCTTCTGGGAGGTGATCCAGAAGCACCGCTGCACGATCTTCTACACCGCCCCCACGGCGATCCGCGCCTTCATGAAGAGCGGCCGCGCCGTGCCCGATCAGTACGACATGAGCTCGTTGCGCATCCTGGGCACGGTGGGGGAGCCGATCAATCCCGAAGCCTGGATGTGGTATCGCGACGTGATCGGCGGTGATCGCTGCCCGGTGGTGGACACCTGGTGGCAGACCGAAACCGGCGGCGTGATGATCAGCCCCCTGCCCGGGGCCACGCCCACCAAACCGGGATCCGCCACCCTCCCCTTGCCTGGTATCCAGGCCGACATCGTGGATAAGGATGGCGTGTCCCAGCCGGCGGATGCCGGCGGCTACCTGGCGGTGCGCCGGCCCTGGCCGGGGATGATGCGCACGGTGCACGGCGACCCCGACCGCTTCCGCCGCAGCTACTGGGAGGAGGTCCGGCCGGCGGACGGCTCCCACCTCTATTTCGCCGGCGACGGCGCCCGCCGGGATGGGGACGGCTACTTCTGGGTGATGGGCAGGGTCGATGACGTGATCAATGTGAGCGGCCACCGCCTGGGCACGATGGAGATCGAGAGCGCCCTGGTGAGCCATCCAGCCGTGGCCGAGGCCGCCGTGGTGGGCCGCCCCGACGAGCTCAAGGGCGAGGGCATCGTGGCCTTCGTGACCCTGGAGGCAGGCCGCAGCGGCGACGACGCCCTGATGGCGGAACTGCGCAGCCACGTGGGCAAGGAGATCGGGCCGATCGCCCGGCCCGATCTGATCAAGTTCAGCGACGCCCTGCCCAAGACCCGCAGCGGCAAGATCATGCGCCGCATCCTGCGCTCCCTGGCCTCGGGCCAGGCGGTGAGCGGCGACACCTCCACCCTGGAGGACCGTTCCGTACTTGATCAGCTGCGGGTGTGAGCGTCAGCCCAGGCTGGCGGCCGAGGGCTGCACCAGCAGGTAGATCAGCCAGATGCTGCCCAGCAGGGGAATCAGGCCGATGAAGATCCAGGCCCAGTGCTTGCCGGCATCGCGGAGGCGGCGCACGGTGACCGCCAGGCTGGGCACGATCGTGGCCACGGCCCAGATGGAGTA
>JBJTUJ010000174.1:0-3715 GCA_046080685.1 Cyanobium sp.
GCTGCGGCCCGAGCTGAGGCTGCTGCTGATGTCGGCCACCCTCGATCTCGAACCCCTGGCTGCCCAGCTCGACCAGGCGACGGTGATCAGCAGCCTGGGGCGAAGCCATCCGGTGGCGCTGCTGCATCAGCCGCCGCGCGAAGGGGAAACCCTGGAGCGGCAGGTGGTGCGGGCCCTGGAGCAGCACTGGCTTCCCACCAGGCAGAGCGGCGAAACGGCGCTGGTGTTTCTGCCGGGGCGCCGCGAGATCGCCCGCAGCCACGAGGCGATTCTCGCCAGCGGCTGGGATCAGCCACCCGAATGTCTGCCGCTGCATGGCCAGCTGCCGCTGGCGGAGCAGGTGCGGGCCATCGCCCCGGCGGGGCATGGGGCCGGGCGGATCGTGCTCGCCACCAGCATCGCCGAGAGTTCGCTCACGATCGCGGGGGTGACCCTGGTGATCGACAGCGGCTTGAGCCGGCGCAACCGCTTCGATCCCGGCAGCGGCATGGACCGGCTCGTGACCCAGCCGGCCAGCCTGGCCAGTGCGGAGCAGCGCCGCGGCCGGGCCGGCCGCCTGGGGCCGGGCCGCTGTGTCCGCCTGTGGTCGTCGGCGGAGTCCCAGCGGCGGCCCGCCTTCGACCCTCCGGAGCTGCTCGAGGTCGACCCGCTGCCGATGGCCCTGCAACTGGTGGCCTGGGGAGCCCCATCCGGCGATGGGCTGCCCTGGATCACCCCGCCGCCGCCGGTCCCCCTGCAGGAAGCCACGGAGGTTCTGCGCAGGCTCGGGGCCCTTGAGGAGGGCGGCACCGTGAGCGGCCACGGCCGGGCGCTCGCGCGGCTGGGGCTGCATCCCCGACTCGGCCACATGCTGCTGCAGGCCACCCCCCGGGGCTGGCTGCCGATCGCCGCTGGCCTGGCCGTTCTGCTGAGCGAACGGGATCCGCTCGATCGCCGGGAGGTCGGCTCCGATCTGTTGGCCCGACTCGACTGGCTCCGCTCCGCCGAGCGTCGCGACGAGCGCCGGCGCCGGCCCCTGCAGCGGCTCCAGGCCCAGTTGCTCCGCCAGGTGGGCGCCGCCCTCGGCGACAGCGCCGCGGGGCCGCCCACCCCACCGGAACCAGCCCCCGAAGACGTCATCGCCGCCCGGCTGCTGGCCTGGGCCTTCCCGGAGCGGATCGCTCTCTCCAGGGGCCAGGGTGACGGCCGCTTCCTGCTGCGCAACGGTCGCGGGGCCCGCCTGCATCCAACCGATCCGCTGGCGGGTGCCGCCGGCCTGGCCGTGGCCACGGTGGACGGGGAGGGCAGCGATGCCCGTATCCTTCTGGCCATCGCTCTGCCCGACGCCGTGCGGGACGAGCTGGCGGCCGCTGAGGGGCGGCTCCACGGCGAGGCCCGCTGGGACGAGGAGGGCGAGAGGGTGCGCTGCGAACAGCTGCTGCGGCTGGATGCCCTGGTGCTGGAGCGGAACCCCTGGCCGGACGCCGACCCGGCGCTGGTTCGAGCTGCGCTGGGGGAGGGGCTGCACCAGATGGGACTGGCAGTCCTGCCCTGGACGCCCCGCAGCCGGCAGCTGCAGCGCCGCCTGACCCTGGCGCATCGCCATCTGGGCGCTCCCTGGCCCGACCGCTCCTCGGAGACGCTGGAAGCCGATCCCGAGGCCTGGCTCGGCCCCCAGCTCGTCGGCCTCCAAAGCCGCCAGGATCTGCAGCGGCTCGATCTGGTGGAGGCACTCTGGGAGGGACTGGGCTGGGACGACCGGCGGCGGCTGGATGCCTCGCTGCCCGAGGAGCTGCCCATCCCCTCCGGGTGCAGGGCGCGGATCGCGTACAGCGAGGAGGAAGGGGTGCTGGCGGTCAAGCTGCAGGAACTCTTCGGCTGCCCGGGGCTGCCGCCCCTGATGGAGGGGCGGGTTCCCCTCACCGTTCACCTGCTCACCCCGGCCGGCCGGCCGGCGGCGATCACCCGCGATCTGGCAAGCTTCTGGACCACGGGCTATGCCGAGGTGCGGCGGGAGCTGCGGGGCCGCTACCCACGTCATCCCTGGCCGGAGGATCCCCGCACGGCGGCGGCCACGGCCCTCACCAAGGCTGGCCTGCGCCGCTCCGGCCGGGATCCGCAGGCCTGAGAGTGACGCCGGCGGGGCGGGGCGCCATCGTGCGGCTCAGTCGGCCAGATCTCCTAGCAGGGAACCGAAGCCGAAGTGCCGCAGGCCCTCCACGATGCCTTCGCAGCCATCCCCCCGGGCCCGGTACACCCTCGGAAGCCTTGGCAGCGCGGCCACCAGGCCGGCTTCAGCGTTGCCGACCATCACCCCATGCAGCCCCGTCTCGAACATCGCCAGATCGTTGAGGCTGTCGCCGGCGGTGACCACCCGCTCGGCCTCCACCTCAAGCCACTCCAGCAGCACCAGCAGGGTGGAGCCCTTGTTCACTCCCGACGGAAGGATGTCGAGATACTTGTTGTCAGAGACCAGGCAGTCGACGCCATGGCCCTCGATCGCGGCCAGCCGGCCACGGTCGAGGGCCTCCGGATCGATGTAGTAGGCCAGCCGCCGATCGGCGCTGACGGGCTGGGTGGAGAGCCCGGGCAGGCCCGCGAGCAGGGGCAGCAGCACCTCGGGGCGCCCCTTCCAGGCGGCCTCGATCGGCTCCACCGCAAGGGGAACTAGTTCGAGGCTGACCCCGCAGGCCACCGAGCAGCCCACATCGCCGATCACAAGATGGGGGGGGTGGAGACCGAGCCGGTCTTCCTCCTGCAGCAGGCGGGCCACCGAGCGCAGATCACGGCCGGTGCAGAAGATGTGCAGCACCCGCTCCCGCTCCTCCACGAGCCAGGCATAGAGCCGGCGCCGCCACGCACTGCTGCCGCCCAGCAGGGTGCCATCCAGATCGGTCACGAGCACCAGCTCCGGCTGGTGGGGCAACCGTGCCTGCAGCTGGTCCTGGAGAAGGGCGCGGCGGGCTCGGGCGGACTGGGTCAAGGGCTGCCCTGCCCCGGGGGGCCGGTGGTGCGTCGGAGCGGGATTCTGGCCCGCGGAGGCCCGGATGGGTCGGGCGTCCACCCGTAGGCTGAACGTCTCTTTCAGGCTCCCTGTCCTCCGTGCCCGCTGCCCGTTCCCAGCACCCTCGCGCCCGGCTGTTCCCTGACAACCGACGGGACGGGGCTCGCCTGCTGAGCATGGGGATCGTGATCACCGGGGCAGCCCTCGTGCGGATCGACCATCCGGCCGGACAGGCGATCGCCCTCATCTTCGGGATACTGTCCCTGATCGGCTGGGGTTGCTACCGGCGTCTGAGCCCCTGAACGTGGTTTCCCCCCGTGACGACGATGGTGGCCTTCCCCGCTTCAGCGTCGCCGAACTGAACGGGGCGATCGCCAATCTGCTGGATCGGGGGTTTGCGCCACGGTTCCTGCTGGAGGCCACCGTCAGCCGGCCGCAGTTGAAGAAGGGGCATCTCTGGCTCACCCTCACCGACGGCGAGGCCTCGATCCAGGCGGTGGTGTGGGCATCTCAGCTTCAGCGACTGCGCTTCATCCCCGAGGAAGGAGATGGGGTGGTGGTGGTGGGCCGGCTCAACCTGTGGGTGGCGCGCGCCAGCCTGAGTGTGCAGATGCTGGATATCCGGCCCAGTCTGAGGGCCGTGCTGCGCCAGTTCGAACGGGTTCGCACCCTCCTCGAGCCCGAGGGCCTGTTCGCGCCGGAGCGCAAGCGCCCCCTGCCCCCTTTCCCGGC
>JBJTUJ010000175.1:0-11119 GCA_046080685.1 Cyanobium sp.
CGAAGCCCCCACCCCCGCCACCAACCCCGGTGCGGTGGAGGCGGCCATCGACCGCCTGAGGGCCGCCGATCCCTCCTTCTCGATGGCCGGCGCCTCCTGGACCAACGACCTCAGCTGGGTGGAGGGCTACGCCAACGTGCTCGAGCCGATGAACCAGCTCAGTGCCGCGTTCCACCGGCGATTCGATCCCCTGGTGGTCGCCGACCCCGCGGTCACCAGGGGCCGGGCCTACCAGGAGGCCCTGCTGCATCTGCTGCTGCTCGAAACCAGCTGCTTCCGCTACTGGGGCCAGGGCACCTGGACCGACTACGCCCGCGAGATCCACCGGCGTGGGGAGGCCCTGATCGAGGCCGCGATCAGTTCGGCAGCGTGAAGCCCGATTGCAGGTGCTTCAGATCGAGCATCACCCAGCCGACCCAGAGCAGCAGGGCGGCCACACCGGCGGCGGCGGCCAGGCGGCCCGCCTGGCGGAGCAGCATCTCCAGCGCACTGATCTCCTTCACGGGTCGCTCCTGCCAACCCCAGCACTCTGCTCGCGCGCAGGATCTGGCGGGGGCATTGACACACCCTCAATACGCGACTAGTACGGGTGTACTTCTTTCGGATTGGTTCATGGCTGTCGCCGCCTCCCTGTCCCGCACCCTCCCCGCAAGCTCCCCCTACGCCGTGTTCCGCGCCAGTGACTGGGCCTGGACGCCCGCCCGGGGCCCATCGGCCCCCATGCCTCCGCCGGCTGTCGCGCTTCCGCCATCGCGGCCCCGCAAGCGCTCTGCCGCCAGGGGGGTGATCCAGGGCGAGTTGTTCGCCTTTCAGCCGAACGTGCTGCCCTTCCAGCCCCACAGCCGGGCGGGCGAGTCCTCGAAGCCGATGTAGATGCGATCCGCCGGCACCCCCAGATGCCGTTCGAGCAGAGCGCACACCGCCTGGCTCACCTCGCGGGGGCGCTCGCCATCGAGGGCCCCGATGCTCTTCACCTCCACGTAGCAGGCCGGTTCCTGGCTGCCCGAGAAGGTCATCGGCACACCCTCCTCCAGGAGGGTCATCACGTAGCGCTCCGGTTTGCCCAGCAGGCCCGCCAGGGTGCTGGAGAGCTCCTGCAGCAGCGCAGCCCCGCTGCCGCCTGTGTCTGCCGAGGTCTTCACGCTGATCAGGGGCATGGGCGTTGCTGAGGGGCCGGGCTCAGGGTGGGGAGGGAACCAGTCTGATCAGCTGCCTTCCAGCACCGCCAGCAGCGCCGTGCCGTAGCGCTCCAGCTTGGCGGCGCCGATGCCGCCCACCTCCGCCAGCTCCGCCAGCGAAGCCGGCCGGCGGCTCGCCAGCTCCAGCAGCGTGCGGTCGTGGAACACCACGTAGGGCGGCACCGCCTGCTGGCGGGCCTGATCCGTGCGCCAGGCCTTGAGCGCGGCCACCAGCTGCGGATCCGCCTCCCCCCACTCGGCGGCAGCCGCGGCTCCCGCCGCCGGCCCCATGGAACCGCCGCGGGAACCGCTCCGGCGCCGCTCCTTTCGTGGCGGCGGCAGGGGCAGCTCCAGCGTCCGCTCGCCCCGCAGAACCGCCCGCACCTCCTCCTCCGGGCCCCATTTGAGGCCGCCCCGGCCCTCGGGCACGGGCACCAGCAGACCCAGGGCGGTGAGCTGGCGGATCAGCGCCCGCCACTGCTCCCTGTCGAGCTCGCCGCCGATGCCGTACACGCTCAACTCCCGGTGGCCCAGGGCGCGGATCCGCTCGGTGTCGGCACCCAGCAGCACGTCCACCAGGTGGGCGGACCCGAAGCGCTGGCCTGTGCGCCATACCGCCGAGAGCAGCTTCTGGGCCGGCACGCTCACATCGCTGCAGGCCCGCGGCTCCAGGCAGCCGTCGCAGTTGTCGCAGGCTTCCGCCAGCTGCTCGCCGAAGTGGGCCAGCAGCACCTGGCGCCTGCAGCCGGGCGCCTCGGTGAAGGCGATCAGGGCGTCGAGTTTGCCGTGCTCGATCTGCTTCTGCGCCGCCGGCGCCTCCGAATCGTCGATGAAGCGCCGCAGCTGGGGCACATCCCCGGGCCCGTGCACCATCCAGGCCAGCGCCGGCAGGCCGTCGCGACCCGCCCGCCCGGTCTCCTGGTAGTAGGCCTCCAGGCTCTTGGGCAGATCCACGTGGGCCACGAAGCGCACATCCGGCTTGTCGATGCCCATGCCGAAGGCGATCGTGGCCACCACCACCACACCGCTGTCGCGCCGGAAGCGATCCAGAGCAGCGCTGCGCACGCCGCTCTCCAGACCGGCGTGATAAGCCACCGCATCGAACCCGGCCGCCCGCAGGTCCGCCGCCAGCCGGTCCACCCGGCTGCGGGAGCGGGCGTACACGATCCCCGCCTCGCCGCGGTGATCCTCCAGGAAGCGCAGCAGCTGGGTCTTCGGTTCGTCCTTGTCGCGCAGCAGGTAGCGGATGTTGGGCCGATCGAAGCTGGCCAGGAACACCCTCCCCTCCGCCAGCTTCAGGCGCGTGCGGATCTCCTCGCGGGTGCGCGGATCGGCGGTGGCGGTGAGGGCCAGCCGCGGCACCGCCGGGAACCGCTCTGCCAGCACCCCCAGCTGGATGTACTCGGGCCGGAAGTCATGGCCCCACTGCGACACGCAGTGGGCCTCGTCGATGGCGAACAGGGCGATCCGCCCCTCCGCCAGCCGCTCCAGCAGATCCCCCGCCAGCAGCCGCTCGGGCGACACGTACAGCAGATCCAGCTCGCCGCTGGCCAGCGCCCGCCAGGTGGCGGCCACCTCCTGGGGATCGAGGGCCGAATGCAGTGCGGCGGCCCGCACCCCCGCCTGGCGCAGGGCCTCCACCTGGTCCTGCATCAGGGCGATCAGGGGCGACACCACCACCGCGGTGCCGGCCCGGCACAGGGCCGGGATCTGATAGCAGAGCGACTTGCCGCCGCCGGTGGGCATCAGCACCAGCGCCGAGCCGCCGCCGATCACGTGCTCCACGATCTCCGCCTGGGGACCGCGGAACGCCGGGTAGCCGAACACCTCCCGCAGCACCTGCGAGGGATCGGCGGCCTTCGGCATGGGCGGCGCAGGCGCGGGAGCTGGTCGGGAATCTAGGCACTACGCCCACAATGGGCCGATGGCTCACGCCCCCCGCCTCTCTTCCGCCTCCGCCCCCGGCACCCGCAGCGCCTGGGGCTTCCTGCTGCCGGCCCTGGTGCTGCTCGCCCTCTCGGTGCTGCTGCCCGCCGCCATGGCCCTGGTGATGAGCTTCAGCCGCAGCGGTCTGGATGTCTCCGAGCCGCTGCAGTTCGTGGGCCTGGCCAACGTGCGCCGCCTGCTGGCCGATCCGATGTTCCTGCGGGTCGCCACCACCACCTTCCTCTATCTGGTGGGCGTGGTGCCGCCGATCGTGCTCGGCTCCCTCGCCCTCGCGGTGCTGGTGAACCGCTCCCTGCCGGGCATCCATGTCTTCCGGGGCGCCTTCTACACCCCGGTGCTGGTGTCGCTGGTGGTGGCGGCGATCGCCTTCCGCTGGCTCTACGCCGAGAACGGGCTGATCAATTCCTGGCTCACCACCCTGCTGGGCAGCCGCTTCGAGCCGGTGGGCTTCCTCACCGGTCCTCGCCTGGCCCTGCCCTCGGTGATGCTCGTGACCCTCTGGAAGGGCCTCGGCTACTACATGGTGATCTTCCTCGCCGGCCTTCAGGGCATCTCCCCCGACCTCTACGAGGCGGCGGCCCTCGACGGCAGCGAGGGCTGGCGCCGCCACCTCGACATCACCCTGCCGCTGCTGCGTCCCTACGTGACCCTGGTGGCCGTGATCTCGGCCATTGGCGCCACCAAGGTGTTCGAGGAGGTGTTCCTGATGACCCAGGGGGGCCCGGCCGACAGCACCCGCACCATCGTCTATTACGTCTACGACCAGGCCTTCGGCGAACTGGAGATCGCTTACGCCTGCACCATCGGCCTGGCCCTGTTCCTGATCGTGCTGGTGCTCAGCGTGATCCGCTGGGCCTTCGCGGGGGATCGGGGCCTCACCTGAGAGGATGGGAGGTTTGGCCCGCTTCGGGCTCTGCCGGGTGGATCCAAGCGTTTCCCTCCCCAGCCCCAACGGCGGCAACGGCCCGGCCGGTGTGATCGGCATCGTCGGCGGCGGCCAGCTGGCCCGGATGCTCGGTGAGGCCGCCCGCGAGCTGGGGGTGGGACTGCAGGTGCAGACCCCGGGCGCCGAGGATCCGGCCCTTGCCTTCGCCAGCGGCCAGGTGGTGGCCGCGGTGGACGATCCCGCCGGCACCGCCGAGCTGGCCCGCCGCTGCGGCGCCATCAGCTTCGAGAACGAGTGGATCCCGATCGAGGGCCTCGAACCGCTCGCCGAAGCCGGCGTGCGCTTCCTGCCCTCCCTCGACGCCCTGCGCGCCCTGGTCGACAAGCGCAGCCAGCGCGAACTGCTCGATGCCCTGCACCTGCCCTGTCCCCGCTGGATCCCCCTCACGGTGGTGCTCGAGCCCCCCGCTCCCCCGCAGGACGCCGCTGGTGAGGGCCAGGCGGGGGGGGCTCCCGCGATCCATCCGCCGCCGGTTCCCGCCGCACCGGGTCCGGGGCCCCATCTGCCGGTGGGCTTCCGTTTCCCCCTGATGGCCAAGGCCGTGCGCGGCGGCTACGACGGCAAGGGCACCCGACCGCTGGCGGATCAGGCCGCCCTCGAAGAGCTGCTGGCGCAGGTGGATCCGGCCCACTGGATCCTGGAGGAGCAGGTGGCGTTCGACTGCGAGCTGGCGCTCACCGCCTGCCGCGACCGGGAGGGCAGCGTGGCCTGCTTCCCGCTGGTGCAGACCCATCAGCACCACCAGGTGTGCGACTGGGTCCTGTTCCCGGCGCCGGTGAATCATGCGGTGGATGCCTCCGCGCGCAACGTAGCCGCCTCCCTGCTCACCGCCCTCGACTACGTGGGGGTGCTCTCGATCGAGTTCTTCTACGGCCCCGCCGGGCTGCAGGTGAATGAGCTGGCGCCCCGCACCCACAACTCCGGTCACTACACGATCGAGGCCTGCCGCTGCAGCCAGTTCGCCCAGCAGGTGCGCCTGGTGGCCGGACTGCCGATGGGGCTCACCGATCCGGTCTGGCCCGGGGCGCTGATGGTGAACCTGCTCGCTCTCTCCGACAGCGACCCCGACCATGGCGATCGCCTGCGGCGGCTGGCGGCCCTGCCTGGCGCCCATCTCCACTGGTACGACAAGCAGGGATCGAGCCCCGGCCGCAAGCTCGGCCACCTCACCCTGGAGCTCGACGGCCGCACCGCCGAGGAGCGGGCCCGGGAGATGGAGGCGAGACTGGCGGAAGTCCGCACGATCTGGCCGCTGCCGCTCGACGGAAAATCGGCCGTCTGCCCCTAAGATCTATGCGGACTGCTGTGTTGGTGACTGCCTTTCACAGTTTTCTGATCTGACTCCCTCTTCGACATGGGGGGTCTTCAGCGACGGCAACGTAGGCCGGCCTCGAGCCGGAAACGAAACCCCGCCCCTGACCCCCCTTCTGGTTCTTCCAGGTCGAACACTGGGGCAAGACGGCACGGTGGTCCACCCATTTCCTTTCGCACCGCCCGCAGCCCCTCAGCGGGCCTGGGCATCCAGCCACAGCTGCAGCTGCTCCCGGCTCCAGCGGGTCACCACGAACACCTCCTGCACGCTGGTGCCCCGGCGCGCCACCAGCTTGTGGCCGCCCGTGATCGGCGCTGACACCCGCAGGCGCAGCCCCTCGCTGCGTCCCCGCACCCTCCCGATCACCGCCGGCGTGATCGTGTCGATCCCCTCCTCCCGCGCCAGCCGCCGCAGCAGGGCGATCAGGCCGTCGAGGTAGGTGCTGTGGGTGATCACCACCCGCCCCATGGCGGCCTCCTCAGATCCGCTCGAGCGGAGCCATCGTGAGGCCCTCGCTCCCCAGCAGCTGGTGGTAGTGCTCGGCCTGCTCCTGCGGCCCGCACCACACCACCGCCGACCCCTCGCCATCGATGCGGTGGGCCAGCTCCCAGGCACGGTCGGGGTTCATGCCCGGCAGGTGCCGCACCAGGCACTCCACCACGTGCTGGAAGGTGTTCACGTCGTCGTCGAGGACGATGACGCGGCAATGGGGATAGGGCTGGCGCACCCGTGCCTTCTCGGGCGCCTCCACCGGCGAGGAAGCCGTAGCCCGCGGGGAAGAGAGGATCGTCATCACGACGCCTGACCAGGCCCGCAGCCTAGGTAAAGTGCGGGCGACCGATCCCGCTTCCGATGCTGATCACCCTCGGCTGGGCTTCCCTGGCAGCCATCTTCACCTTCTCGATCGCCATGGTGGTGTGGGGTCGCGGCGGCGACAACGTGCTGCCCTTCTGATCCCGTGCTTGACGCCAACACCGTGCTGGCGGGTCTGGCCACCGTGCTGCTCGCGTTCGTGAGCGGGGGGGTGCTCTATCTCTCCACCGTCGAATGGCGCGATCGTCGGCGTCGCAAGGCCCAGGAATCGCCCCGTCGCCCGTGATCCCGTGGCCCCGGGGTTGGCGGCGCCCGCCCCTGCCGATCACCACCACGGTGATCGCGCTTCTTCTGCTCGGACCGGCCGCCGCCCTGTTCCGTCTCCCGAGGCCCCAGGCCGAGGGCCTCGATCAGCTGATGGACACGGCAAGCCTGCTGCAGAGCTTCGCCGCCAGTCCCCAGCGCCCCACCCCGGCCCTCTGGCTGGAGCGAATGGGCAAACCCTTGGCCGATCGCCTCTGGAAGCAGCAGCGGCGTCCCTGGTGGCAGTTCTGGGGCCCCCACGCCGACGGCGCCGCCTATCTGGCGCTGCCCGCCGCTTCCCTGCCTGCCCTGCCGGCGGGTGCTCCCCTTCCGGCCGGCGCTGTGCGGGTGGGCGATCTTGTGGTCTTCTCCCCCGATCCCCTCTCACGCCAGCTGCTGGTCGACCGCCTGCGGCCCGGCAAGCGGCCCAGCCGTGGCCTTCAGCGCCGCTGCCAGAGGCTGATTCAGCAGGAACAGGCGGTGTACTGGAGCCCCAGCGCCCTAGGGGCAATTGTGGGGCCCCTGGCCCCCATGCTGCAGCCCTACCAGGCCGGCTGCCTCAGCCTCGCCCTCCAAAACCAGGGTCTGGGCTGGCAGGGTGAGGCCACCGCCGTCGATGGCGTGCTGGCGGCCCCCGACGCCGCCCCCGCACCCGTCGCCAACGAATCCTTCGAGCCTCTTGCCAACGACCAACTGCTGGAGATCCGCGGCGGCAGCCTCGATCCCCTGCTGCAGGGCCTGCTGGCCCGCCAGCTGATCCGTGATCCCCTGGCCCGTCGCTACGGCATCACCGCCGATCGCCTCACGCTCCTGCGCGATGCCCCCTTCCGGCTGCGGCTGAGGCCCCGCACCAGCGGCCCATACCAGGCCTCGCTCGAACTGCAGCTGATCGCCACCCGGGGCAGAGCGCCCTGGCTGCCCGTGCTGGCCGGCGTGTCGAAGGCGCTGCGGGAGCAGGGCCTCAAAGAGGGCGCCAAACCGACCGCCGCTGCAAAGCCCGCGCCTGAGGTCGGGACGCCAGCACCCCCCCCCGAAGCGAGGGATCCGCTCCCCACCCCTGCGAAGCCGGCGGCTCCGGAACCTTCTGCTGCCACCTCCCCTGTCGATGGCGCCACCTGGCGCCGGGAGGACGGCGTGGTGGTGGGCGGTTGGCGCTGGATTCCCGGCAAGGGGAAAGAGGCCCAGCTGCTGCTGTTTCTCGGGCCTGTTCCTCCCTCCCTGCCGCCCATCCCCCCTGGAGCAGCCGAACGGCCGCCGGCGGGCGAGGTGCTGCTGCGGGTGCGGCCCCGGGCACTCGATGCCCTTGGCCTGCTGCCGGTGGAGATGCCGGCATTGGTGCGCCGCGCCGACCAGCTGGCCACGCGAGCCCGACCCCTCCCGGGGGTTCAGGGCCCGAGTCAGCCGATCAGCCGGCTGACGGGAGCCCTTCAGGTGTCCCGCTGACGGGCGGGGCCTCCTTCTCCTCCTGCTGGCGCTCACGCCGGCGCCGCTCGGCGGCCACCGTTTCCTCCATCAGTTCCACGGCCTGGGACAGCTTCTCCAGGTTGGTGGCGTAGATGCCCAGGTCCTTGTCCACCCGATCCCGCAGCAGCCCCATGGCGGCCGCCATGTCGTGGGCGTAGGAGCGCAGCTCCTGCGGGTCCATCGCATCGGCCCCGCGGGCCTGCTCCAGCAGACTGAGCAGCCCTACCGCCATCAGGCGGGAGTAGTGGAAATCGGGCCGGTGGATCGAGGCCAGGGCACTGGCCAGCGGCTCCGGGGCCCCCTCACCCTGCCGCTCGATCCACTGCTCCACCTCCGCCACCTCGTGGTGACCGATGGAAGCGATCGCGCCATCCCGCTGCCGGCGCAGCTCCGCCGCATCGAAGCCCGAGGCCGAGCACAGGGCCGCCAGCAGCGGTTCGCGCTGCTCCTGGGGCCGGTAGCCGCGGGAGAAGGCATCAAACACCTGAATCAGCCCGGTGGCGAACAGGGGATCGGCCTGGAAGCCCTTCTGGTGGCTGAGCAGATGCAGCTCAACCAGCAGTTCATCCACCAGTCGGCGGTGGATCGGGGCGATCACATAGGGAAAGGCGCTGTGGAAAACACGCTTGCTATCGGCAACGGTCTGGCTGGCGCCCACGTCCAGATGGTTCGAGGTGTGTGGACCCTAGCTCGCGAGCAACGCTGAACTTGGTTGAAGCTCAGTAGGATCCCTCCAGCTGTTGAGCACCCTGTGTCGATGATCCCGATCGTGATCGAAGAGTCGGGCCGGGGCGAGCGCGCGTTCGACATTTATTCGCGCCTACTGCGCGAGCGGATCATTTTCCTTGGTGAGCCGGTCACCTCAGAATCCGCCAACCGGATCGTGGCCCAGCTCCTCTTCCTCGAAGCTGAGGATCCCGAGAAGGACATCTACCTCTATATCAACTCCCCCGGAGGCTCCGTCTACGACGGCCTCGGCATCTTCGACACGATGCAGCACATCAAGCCCGATGTGCACACCGTGTGCGTGGGTCTCGCTGCCTCGATGGGTGCCTTCCTGCTCTGCGCCGGCGCCAAGTGCAAGCGCAGCAGCCTCCGCCACTCCCGGATCATGATTCACCAGCCGCTCGGCGGCGCCCGGGGCCAGGCCAGTGACATCCGCATTCAGGCGGATGAAATTCTCTATCTCAAGGACAAGCTCAACCGGGAACTGGCCGGCCGCACCGGTCAGGATCTGGATCGGATACAGATCGACACCGACCGGGACTTCTTCATGTCTCCAGCCGAAGCGATGGCCTACGGCCTGATCGACAAGGTGATCGAGAAGCGGCCCGTTCGACCCGTCTGAGCCGAGGCCAGAGACAACAAAAGGGCCTGCCGAAGCAGGCCTTTTTTCATGGCCAGCTGACCGTGTCTCACGAGGCCTCACTGGTCTCGGCGACGGCGGCACCCTCATGGGAGGCGGCAGCCAGGTCGGCGGCCGTGAGCAGGGGGGAGAAACGATCCTTGTCGGGAATCGAGGCGAACTCGGAGACGATCAGCCGGAACTCATCGCCATCGAGGCTTTCCTTCTCGATCAGCAGTTCCACCAGACGATCCATGCAGGCGCGGTGCTCGTCCACCAGCTTGACGGTGTCGGTGTAGCAGCTCTGGACGATCTGCCGGACGGCCTCGTCGATCTTGTGGGCGATGGCATCGGAGACATCGCTGCGGGTCATCAGATCACGGCCCAGGAACACCTCCTGATTGGCGGCCTCCAGCGACATTGGGCCCAGATCGCTCATGCCGAAGCGGGTCACCATCTGGCGGGCCATCGAGGCCACCTGCTGGATGTCGCCGCCGGCACCGGTGGTCACCTCGGCGTGGCCGAAGACCACATCCTCGGCGGCACGGCCCCCGAGGGCACCCATGATCCGGGCCCGTAGCTGGGCACGGCTGACGAGCATCTGCTCCTCGTCGGGGGCGAACCATGTGAGCCCCTGGGCCTGACCCCGGGGGATCAGGGTGACTTTCTGCACGGGATCGTGCTGCTTCACCAGGGTGCCTACCAGGGCATGGCCCACTTCGTGGTAAGCAATCAGGCGCTTGCTGCGGCCGTCGGTGAGGGGCTTGCCCTCCATGCCGGCGATGATCCGGTCGACGGCGTCGTCGATCTCGGCCAGGCCGGTGGCCTCCTTGCGACGGCGGGCGGTGAGGATCGCCGCCTCATTGAGCAGGTTGGCGAGATCGGCGCCGGTGAAGCCGGGGGTGCGGCGGGCGATCATCTCGAGGGAGACGTCGTCGGCCAGCTTCTTGTTGCGGCTGTGCACCTTGAGGATCGAGAGCCGTCCCTTGATGTCGGGGGCGTCGACCTGCACCTGGCGATCGAAGCGGCCCGGGCGCATCAGGGCCGAATCCAGGACATCGGGGCGGTTGGTGGCGGCGATGATGATGATGCCGCTGTTTCCCTCGAAACCGTCCATCTCAGTGAGAAGTTGGTTGAGAGTTTGCTCCCGCTCATCATTGCCACCACCAATCCCGGCTCCCCGTTGACGACCAACGGCGTCAATTTCATCAATGAAAATGAGACAGGGACTGTTTTCTTTGGCACGTTTGAAGAGATCCCGTACCCGGCTGGCACCAACACCGACAAACATTTCCACAAATTCAGAGCCCGAGAGGGAGAAGAACGGCACACCAGCCTCTCCAGCGATCGCCTTGGCTAAGAGGGTCTTGCCTGTTCCAGGGGGTCCAACAAGCAAAACCCCTTTTGGAATTCGGGCACCAACCGATGTGAAACGTTCAGGGGTCTTGAGAAAGGTCACAACCTCCTGAAGATCTTGCTTGGCTTCCTCAACCCCAGCCACATCTTGGAATTTGACTCCCGTTTCCGCTTCCATCAAAAACCGAGCTTTTGTCTTGCCAAATTGCATGGCCTGGCCAGGACCACCAGGCATGCCTGAAGAACGGCGAGCCAAGAAGATCAGCGACCCGATCAAAAGCAGCGGGAAGAGAAGATTGCCCAGCAGCCCGACCACCGGAGGAGTGGGTTTGGGGGCGTGCACATCAAAATTAATGGATTGCTCCTTGAGCTTGTTCAAAAGCTCCGGAGCGATTCCTGGAAGATCAACGCGGAGACGCTGAACGCGATTATCCAAATCCGCGTCAACAATTTCG
>JBJTUJ010000176.1:0-8583 GCA_046080685.1 Cyanobium sp.
GGCGCCACCGAGACCCTGATGATGGCCGCGGCCCTGGCCGACGGGGAGACCACCATCGAGAACGCCGCTCAGGAACCTGAGGTGGTTGATCTGGCCGAACTGCTGATCGCCATGGGCGCCCGCATCCGCGGCGCCGGCACCCCCACGATCACCATCGATGGCGTGCGCAGCCTGCATGGCGCCGACTACGCCGTGATCCCCGACCGGATCGAGGCCGGCACCTTCCTGCTGGCGGCCGCCATCACCCGCTCCACCCTGAGGGTGGCGCCCGTGATCCCCGAGCACCTCGGTGCCGTGCTCACCAAACTCGAGGAGGCCGGCTGCCGCCTCACCCCCGATGGCGAAGGCATGATCCTCTCCACCCAGAGCATCCGCGCCCTCGACCTCACCACCCAGCCCTTCCCCGGCTTCCCCACCGACCTCCAGGCCCCGTTCATGAGCCTGCTGGCCACCGCCGAGGGCACAAGCTTCATCGTCGAGAACATCTTCGAGAACCGTCTGCAGCACGTGGCCGAACTGCAGCGCATGGGTGCCTCGATCCGGATGAACGGCAACACCGCATGCGTGGAAGGCGTGGCACGCCTCAGCGGCGCCCCTGTGCACGGCACCGATCTGCGGGCTTCGGCGGCGATGGTGCTGGCCGGTCTTGCGGCCGAGGGCATCACCACCGTGCGGGGCCTCGAGTACCTCGACCGGGGCTACGCCGATCTCGAGGGCAAACTCAACGCCGTTGGCGCCTCGATCCGGCGCCTGAGCGACGACGCCTAGAGTCGTCTACGCGGGAGCGTGCCGGAATTGGTAGACGGACTCGACTCAAAATCGAGCGCCTTCGGGCATGTGGGTTCGAGTCCCACCGCTCCCATCGCCGCCACCGCGCCGATGGTCACTCTCACCCCCGTGCAGGCCGCGCCGGCTCCGGTGTCCGCCGTGATGGACACCTACGCCCGCTATCCGCTGGAGCTGGTCCGTGGCAAGGGGGTGTGGGTGTGGGACCAGGAAGGACGTCGCTACCTCGATGCGGTGGCCGGCATCGCCGTGTGCACCCTCGGCCACAGCGATCCGGTGCTGCGGCGCAGCCTCTGCCGCCAGCTCGGGCGGCTCCAGCACGTCTCCAACCTCTACCGGATCCCGGAACAGGAGGCCCTGGCGGCGGCGATCGTCGCCCGCAGCTGCGCCGACCGGGTGTTCTTCTGCAATTCCGGCGCCGAAGCCAACGAGGCGGCCATCAAGCTGGCTCGCAAGCATGGCCACCAGGTGCGGGGCATCCAGAATCCCCTGATCCTCACGGCCCAGGCCAGCTTCCACGGCCGCACCCTCGCCGCCGTCACCGCCACGGGTCAGCCCAAGTACCACCAGGGCTTCGAGCCGATGGTGCAGGGCTTCCGCTACTTCCCCTACAACGACACCACCGCCTTCGAGGCCCTGCTGGCCGAATGCGAGGCCGAAGGGCCCAGGGTGGCGGCCGTGCTGATCGAACCCCTGCAGGGCGAAGGGGGCGTGAATCCGGGGGATCCCGCCTTCTTCCAGCGGCTGCGCGAACTCTGCGACGAGCGCCGGATCCTGCTGATCTTCGACGAGGTTCAGATCGGGGTGGGGCGCAGCGGCCGCTGGTGGGGCCACGAGCGGCTTGGGGTGGAACCCGACGCCTTCACCGCGGCCAAGGGTCTGGGCGGCGGCATCCCGATCGGAGCGCTGGCGGTGAAGGCCCACGCCGATCTGTTCCGGCCCGGCGAGCACGCCAGCACCTTCGGCGGCAACCCCTTCGCCTGTCGCGCAGGCCTCACGGTGATCGAGGAGATCGAGCAGCGGGGACTGCTGGAGCATGTGCGCCGCATGGAGTCCCTGCTGGCCGATGCACTCACCGACCTGGCGATCCGCCATCCGCAGCTGGTGGAGAGCGCCCGCGGCTGGGGCCTGCTGCAGGGCCTTGTGCTGCGGGAGGAGGCCCCCACGGCGGCGGAGGTGGTGAAGGCGGCGATGGCCGAGGGGCTGCTGCTCGTTCCCGCCGGGCCGAAGGTGGTGCGCCTGGTACCGCCCCTGGTGATCCGGCCGCGCCACATCCGCAAGGTGGTGAAGCGGCTGGAGAAGGCCCTGATGGCCCTGGCCTGAGTCAGCCCGCCTGCACCATGGCCCCCTCCCTGCCCGCCCCGGTCGACCTGGGCGACCTGCTTGAGCCGTTCGCCCGTCGTGGGGTCGACCTGGGCCTGGATCGCCTGAAGGCCGCCCTCGCCGAGGGCGATGATCCCCAGAAGGCCTTCGCCGCCGTGCAGGTGGCGGGCACCAACGGCAAGGGTTCGATCGCCACCCAGCTGCATGCGATCCTGCGGGCCGCCAGCGTGGCCAGCGCCTGCTACCGCTCGCCGCACCTGGTGAGCTGGTGCGAGCGCCTCGAACTGGGCGATGCCTGGATCACCCCCGAGCAGCTGCGCGCCGATCTCCGCCGCTGGCAGGCGATCGCCCGCCGCCACGACCTCACCCCCTTCGAGCTGCTCACCGCCGCGGCCTTCGATCGCTGTGCCGCCGAGAGCATCGAACTGGCGGTGCTGGAGGTGGGCCTGGGGGGCCGGCTGGATGCCACCACCACCCATCCCGATCGGGGTGTGGTGGGCTTCGCCGCGATCGGCCTCGACCATCGGGAACACCTCGGCGACACCCTGGCGGCGATCGCGGCAGAGAAGGCGGCGGTGATGGGCCCTGGAGCCGTGGCGGTGAGCGGACCCCAGGAGCCGGAGGCGGCCCGGGTGCTGGAGGCCGTCGCCCGGGAGGTGGGCTGTGAGCTGCGCTGGGTGGAGCCCCTGCCGGCCGAGAACCGCGGTGGGCCCAGGTTGGGGCTGGCGGGGGAATGGCAGCGCGGCAACGCGGCGGTGGCCCTGGGGATGGCCCGGGCCCTGGTGGAGCGGAGCTGGGCGATCCCGGAGCAGGCGATGGCAACGGGCCTGGCCGCGGCGCGCTGGCCCGGGCGCCTGGAGCGCAGGCGCTGGCGCGGGCGGGAGCTGCTGCTCGACGGCGCCCACAATCCCCCCGCGGCGGCCTGCCTGCGCCGGGAACTGGATGCCCTGAATGGCCCGGCGGCCACGCACTGGCTGCTGGGGATCCAGCGCCAGAAGCAGGCGCCGGAGATGCTGGAGGCCCTGCTGGGCCCGGCGGATCGGGCCTGGCTGGTGCCGATCCCCGACCACCGCTGCTGGAGCGCCGGCGAGCTGCTGGCCGAGCTGCCCCAGCTGAAGGGCAGGCTGCTGGAGGCCAGCGATCCGGCCGCGGGGCTCGCGACGCTCATGGCCAGCCGGGCGGCTGGCGAACGGGCGGTGGTGGCCGGTTCCCTGCATCTGCTGGGCTGCGTGATCCCCCTGCTCGATCCCTGAGCCGGGGGACACAGAGGATCTGTTGCTGCGGCACTGACGAACACGGTGGCCATGGCCAGGCTGGACGAGCCAAAGGTGTCGCCCGACGACCAACCGCAATGACGCTCGAACTGACCAGCGACGAACGCAACCGCCTGCTGGGGGGGCTACTGGCCGCCGCCCTGGCGGTGATGACCGTGGACCTGGGGATCTTCTCCAGCGCCCAGGAAGCCATCGCCCTGGGCAAAACCCTGGCCACGGCCTCCAGCCGCTACGCCGACAATCCTCTGATCACCAGCCTGTTCGATTCCGATGCCCTCAAGGAGGGGATCCGGCCGGAGAAGCTGCAGGTCACGCCCGAGGACGTGCGCGAGGGCAAGGTGCTCGATCGCGCACTGGAGGAGGTGGATGCCTCGCTGGCCCTGGCTGCCACCAAAGCCGACGAAGCCACCGTTAAGGCCTATAAGCAGCTGATCGTGGACGGCTGCGTGGCCGTGGCCGAGGCCGCGGGCAAGGGGCTGTTCGGTTCGGGGGAGAAGGTGTCGGCCGAGGAGAAGGCTGCCCTCGATCGGATCCGCCAGCATCTGGGAGTGGCCTGAGCGCTCCGCTGCCCGGACCCCCTTCTCCTGCCTGATCGCCATGGCCCGCCCCGACGCCGTTCCCCAGAGCCCCCACAAGGGGGAGCACCCATGGGGTCAAGCTCACCGGGCCATGGCCGGCGGAAGGGTCCTGGCCGGCCGGGTCGTGGCCCTTGTCGTTGGCCTGCTGCTGGCGAGCGTGCTCGCCGTGGCACCCGCGGCCGCGGAGTTCTCCGGGGTCGACTACACCCTCACCAACCAGAGCGAGCAGGATTTCCACGGCCAGAACCTGGCCAATAGCTCCTTCGCCGGCGCCGTGGGCCGCCGCGCCGACTTCTCCGGCGCCAATCTCCACGGCGCGATCCTCACCCAGGGCGCGTTTCCGGAAGCCGACTTCCGCGGCGCCGACCTGGGCGACGTGCTGATGGACAAGGTGGATTTCAGCGGCGCCGACTTCACCGGCGCCGTGCTGCGGGGGGTGATCGCCGCTGGCAGCAGTTTCAACCGGGCGATCGTCACCGACGCCGACTTCACCGACGCCCTGCTTGACCGGGTGGATCAGCGGGCCCTGTGCCGGGAGGCCTCCGGCACCAACCCGATCACGGGAGCCGACACCCGCCTCAGCCTGGGGTGCTCCTGACGCACGCGGCAGCAGCGCTCAGCGCTCGTCCCAGCCGCGCAGCTTGCCGGGGTTGAGCAGGCCGGCCGGGTCGTGGGCCGCTTTTGCGGCCACCTGGTCGGCGTCGATCACCCCGAGGCCCCCGTCCTCCACGGTGAGCACGTGCGGGTTGAAGAGCATGGCGCCCAGGCTGCGGCACTGCTCCATCAGCTCCGCCAGGGCGTCGGCACCGCGCCAGCGCAGCAGGGGCAGGGCCGCCAGCCGGGCCGCCCCGTCCTGGCGCACCGCCTCCAGGTGCCAGAGCACGTCATCGCCCCAGCGGTCGCGCACGGCGGCGATCAGGGGCGCCTCCGGACGGGGGAGCAGCATCTGCAGGTAGGTCCAGCCTTGATGGCGGGCCCGCCAGTGCAGGGTGGTGTGGTTCCAGCCCAGTTCGCGCAGGGGCATGGCCCGGCTGTCCCCCTCGGGTGCCTGCCAGCGCAGTCGGCCGCCCCGGGCCTCCAGCCAGGGCGGCAGCACCTCGAGGCTGTCGGGGGCGGCCAGCAGCAGGAGCCGGTGATGGCCGGGATCGGGGGCCGGGCACCCGGGGGGGGAGGGCAGCACCGCGGCGATCGGCGCCTCCAGCAGGGTGAGGGAGTGCAGCAGCAGGGCCGTGGCCGGCAGGGCGCTCGCTGCGGCCAGGGCCGCATCGCCATCGGCGAAGTCCACCACCAGCTGCTGCCAGGTCACCGCCTCGGCGGTGGCCAGCCGCACCGCCGTGAGGATGCCGTTGGTGCCGTAGGCGTGATTCAGGGGCGCGCTGCCCTGGGCATCGAGCCGCAGCAGCCTCGGGATGGGCTCGAGGGTGACGATCTCCAGGCCCAGGAGGTTGCCGGGATCCCGAAGGAATCCCCAGCGCAGCGAGCCGATGCCGCCGGAGCCGCCGGCGATGAACCCCCCCAGGCTGGCCGTGCGCCAGGTGCTGGGCAGCAGCCTCAGGGCCCGGCCGGCCGGACGCAGCTGGCCCTCCAGATCCCCCAGCAGGGCCCCCGCCTCCGCCTCCAGCACGCCACTGAGCGGATCGAGTGAGCGCAGCCGGTTGAGGCCGGTGAGATCGAGCACCACGCCACCGGCCAGGGGCACGCACTGGCCGTAGTTGCCGGTGCCGGCTCCACGGGGCGTGAGCGGCACCCGATGGCGGGCGCAGGCCCCGGCCACGGCCATCACCTCCTCCACCGTGTGCACCCGTACGGCCAGCTGGGCCCGCCGCCCCGCCAACTGCTCGTGCAGCACCGGCGAATAGTCGTGGAAATCCCGCGACAGGCGGGTGAGATCGGCAGCCCCCGCCAGCAGAGCGATCCTCGGATGGGACGCCGCCAGTTCAGCGGCCAGGGCCGCGACCCGGTCATCGCTCACCGCCTCGGGGCGGATCAGGGAGGGAGGCAGGGACATGGGGCGAAGGGATCAGAGGGGAAGGGAGGCCAGCAGGGGAGAGGGTGCCTGCTGAACGGGGGGCGGCAGCCAGCGGCCGGCTCTCAGCACCCGCCGCTGGGGTGAGCGGGCCAGCAGGTCGCCCCAGCCCGTGGCCGCCAGCACCACCAGATCGGCGGGGGAACCTCGCCGGAGCACCCCGTCCCAGGCCAGGCCCAGAACCCGGTTGGCGGCGGTGGTGAACGGCGCCAGACCGCTGCGGCGCCAGGGCTCGAGCTGGGCGGCAGGCAGGGCGAAGCGCAGCAGGTCGATCGGATCGAAGTCACCCCCGGGATACCAGGGGTCCTGCACGTTGTCGCCGCCCACCGCCACGGGAATCCCCGCCTCCTGCAGCTGGCGGATCGGCGCCAGCGGCCGCCGGCAGGGCGTGCGGCCCGGCTGGCGGGAGAGCAGCCACAGGTTCGTGCTCGGCAGGGCCACCACCCCGGCCAGCTGGGGGGCCAGGGCCTCGGCCAGCCGGCGGCAGGCCCCGTCCGCCAGCAGACCCATGCTGCTGGCGTGGCTGCAGACGATCGGCACGCCGGGGTGCCTGTGCCTGAGCTCGCGGTTGAGCAGCCGCAGGCCGTAGGCCGGCGCGCCATCCGCCTCGTCGATGTGCAGATCCACGGGGCAGCCGAACCGCTCGGCGAGGGCCAGCAGGGCGCGGAGAGCTTCAGCGTCGTCGGCCTGCCGCCGGCCGGGCAGGCCCAGCACGCCGCCCATCACCCCGCCGGAGGCGGCCACCCGCCGCGCCAGCTCCTCGCCCTCGCCCGAGCGCCAGTGGCTGAGCGGCACCAGAGCCACGCGCTGGAGCTCCAGCCGATCGGCCCAGCGGTGGGCCAGGTGCTCCAGCACCTCCCAGCTGCCGAGGCCGCAGGGTCCGAGGGTGTCCACGTGGCTGCGGATCGCCCGCAGGCCGTTCCGCCAGGCCCGCTCGAGCGCAACGCCGGCCCGGGCCTCCACCTGCTCGGGTCGGCGCTGGGCGATCTCCCGCAGATTGGCCTCCAGGGCGCCGGCGATCGTGCCGCGGCGGTTGGGGAAGGCCTCCACGGTGTAGGCCTTGTCGAGATGGGCATGGGGCTCCACCAGTGGGGTGAGGGCCAGGGGTGCGGCGGACGATCGTCCACCGGCCGCAGGAGAATCGAGGGGCCGGAGCGCCGTGATGCGCCCTTCCACCACCTCCAGCTGCACCCTCACCAGCCCATCGGCGTCGGGCCGCAGATGGGGATCGGTGGGATCGAGCAGAACCCGGGGGATCCGCAGCGGCGGCAGAGCGATGCTCAACGCTCCTCACGCTTGAGGGTCTCGGTGCGCAGCAGCACGAACCGTCCGGCGGCCGCCAGGGTGATGGCGCGGTAATGGGGGAGACGGAAGGAACCCACTATTTCCTGCCCACCGAGATCCGTGCGATACAGGCTGGCCACCCCGAGGTTTCGGCGGCGGGTGTGCTCCAGGGCCAGGCGACCGAGGGTGTGGCGCTGCGAGCGCACGAGGCCTGGGCAGTCGCGGATCACCAGCCGCAGCACCATCGGCAGGCCATCGGGCTCGCAGAGCTCCTCGGTGAGCAGAAGGGTGAGCTGGTCGCCGGCGAACTCCTCGAAGGCGTCCGGGCCCGGATTGGTGCTGGCCAGGCCCACGGCCCCGGCAACGAGAATCACCAGAACGAAACCGAGGCGCTTGGGGAGGGACGGGGCGGGAACGGGCAAACCGTCGGACCGGGGCCGGGGCGGACGTGGGCCGATTCTGGCGGGATTTCCCGGGCGTGCTGCAGGGCATCGCCGTGGTGTAGGTTTTGCTCACCACGGCGGGCGTCGCCAAGTGGTTAAGGCAGCGGCTTGTGGCGCCGCTATTCGGGGGTTCGAGTCCCCTCGCTCGCCCTTTTCATTTCTCCCTGCAGGCCTCCTTGCAGGAGGCTCGCCAGCAGAGTCTGCCCTCCCTCGCGCACCACGTCAGCGCAGGGCAGGTCTGTGAGAGCTGCCGTGCCCTCCACGGCTTCCCGGGCCGCCCGCACGTCCAGATGCGCGGTGTTGATGGCCACGGCCGCCACCCGGGGCGGCGGTCCAGCCTGAGCCGGACGCCCCAGGGCCGCGAGGGATTCCACGCAGGCGATCAGCTCCGGCAAGGCAGGCAGGGGGACACCGTCGAGGTTGCGGATCGTCTGCTGCCCGGCCCGGTGCACCATCAGCAGCGCCGTGGGCTGGCTGCCCCGGATCAGCGGCAGGGTGGCGGTGGAGCCTGGATGGGCGAGAGACCCCTGACCCTCCACCAGCAGCAAAGCTCCGGGCCCAGCCCCCTCGGCCGCGGCCAGAACCGCCTGCTCCACGGCGCCGCTGGCGTAGTCCACCCGCACGGCATCGAGGGCCACGCCCCGACCGTCGATCAGGATCCCGGCCTGGCCGGTGCCCACGAAGCGGGCGTCCAGCCCCCGGGCCAGGGCGGCGGCCCGCAGTTCGAGGCAGGCGCTCATCTTGCCCACCGACATGTCCGACCCCACCGCCAGCACCCGGTGGCAGGGCAGGGACGCGGCCCGGCCCGAACCCACCAGCGGGTCGTCCGGCTCCCGACGCAGATCCCAGATCCAGGCCTCCGGCCGGCG
>JBJTUJ010000177.1:0-13996 GCA_046080685.1 Cyanobium sp.
CGTTGCAGCCGGAGCTGTTCTGGCGGGGGGATTGCACGCGTCTGCCGGACCGGTGGCGAGGAGAACGGGGCTGAAACCATGGACAAGCCGCCGTGCGGAGGTCCCAGGCAGGCTCTGTCCACCACGCCTGGGACCCCAGGGCTGCCGGAAGCAGGATGCAGGATTCATTGCCACCTCGACAGCAGGCGTCGACATCGCCAGAGAAACCGATTGATCAACTGAACCAGCGTGGGACGAGGGCCTGAAAGCCTTGCCAGACCGAGAGCGAATCGATCCGGGGGAATCAACCAACAGGACCGCCAGCCGAAGTAGCGAATCGCATTGGCTTCCTTATCCGCCAGAAAAAGCTGATCCTTACGCCTTGAGGATGCGCCTGTACATGCATAGGAAGCAATGAGGGTTGGAACGTACAGGAATTGACCCTTGGCGAACAGCTTTAAATTATAATCCCGGTCCGCATAAAGTGAATATTTTTCGCCATAGCAGACATTCAGCCTATCCAGGGCATGCCGGCAGTAAAATGCCGACTGATGACTGATGTTCACCTCAAGGAACCTTGGCAAGTCCCACGACTGGCAATAGCGATAGCCTGGATCCTCAATCCACACATCACCGTAGACGACAAGAACATCAGGAGCTGCTCGCCGCAGCTGGGGCTGGATCCGGTCAAACACATCATCAGACACAAGACAATCGTCGACCCCAAGAATATAAATCCATTCACCTTTCGCCTCGGATATACCGTGGTTCATCGCACCATAAATCGACGAGCCCGGCAGATAGATCTGACGAAGCACGACATCCGAGTCTCCAAAGATTCTTGCGGCAACATCTGTCGTGTCGTCCACAGATCCACCATCCACAAGTATCACCTCAAAATCTCGCCATCTCTGCCGCGCCAGCGAGGGGAGGGATCGCGGTAGATCCCCTGCAGCATTGAAAACCGGCATCACGACGCTGATCAATGGATGGTTCACATTCCCAGCGCCATCGTGAGATTGCTTGTGGAGGTGATGGAGTCTTCTCATGGAAAAGAATGGCCGCTTGATTCCAGCGATCCAGGCTGGCGGGGGCCACGTGCAATCAGCTCGTCGATCACGGTGCCAATGGCGCCGCCGGCCACATCGATGCTGGACTCACGAAACACCCTCTCGCATGCGGCCTCACCCAATCGCCGTCGTCGCTCCGGATTCACCGCCAGGGCATGAAGAGCATCGGCGAAGGCATCAAGATCGAGGTAGGGAACAGCAAGCCCGCAGCCACCCGTCACAAATTCGGCGATGCCACCCCCCTGCTCGAAGCAGACGGTGGGAACCCCGAGGGCAGCCCCCTCCAGGCACACCACCGGGTAGGGATCCTCACGGGAGAGCAGCGATACCGCCGAAAACTGGGCGATCACCGGCACGGCCGAGGCCACGGCCCCATGCAGGAGCACCCGCTCCTCCAGGCCGAGACGGCTGAGGTCGTGCATCGCCAACCCATGGGCCGTGGAGCCTGGGCCGCAGCCCACCCAGACCCCCAGAAAGGGATGGTCCTCGAAACGGCGGGCGCAGGCCCTGAGCAGCAGCGGAAACAGATCGAATCCCTTCCGGTCGATCGGCGAGCCGGCGAAGCCGAACACGAACGTGCCTCGCCGCCTTTCCTCCTGGAGCCGAGCGATCAGCGCGGCACTGTCGGATTGAGGTCGAGGATGCTCCGCGAACTCCCTGGCGCTGCCGTGGGGAAGGAATTCCCGCACCAACCGCAGGCGTTCGCTCGGAACGCCGTGGTTGCTGAGCAGGTTCTCCTGCACGCACGCGGCGCAGGCGATCACCCGGTCGCTGAGATCAAGCTGACGCTGGACCGCGACTGGAGTGCTGGAAAGCGCGAGGCTGTGCTCCAATTCATGGACGTGGGTGACGAACCTGGTCTGTGGGAAGGCTTCCCGCAGACCCACGAGCTGCTGGCCCAGGACCAGGCTGTTGAGGTACACGACGTCGGGCTGAAAGCGGGCGATGGTCTGGTGCAGGCGTGCCGAGGCATCAAGGTCGCGGTGCAGCAGGCGATCGAGCAGGCGTCGATGGAAGCGGCGCGGTGGGGAGGGGGCCCAGAAACCCGTGGGGCAGATCGTGGCGAACTCCTCACGCAGCGGGCCGTCCCGAACGAAGAAGGCCTCCAGCTCGTCGGACCGATGGTCGGCGAGCCAGCTGGCCAGCCACAGCAGGAGGTAGGGCGCCCCTGTCCGCCAGCCGTCATGGGAAACCAGAAGAATGCGGGCCATGGGAATCGGTGGATGGAGGGGAGAAGAGGTTCTCAGGCCCGCCTGTGGATCCGCTGCAGCATCCAGGGAGTGAACCCCAGCCCGATCAGATGGGCGAACAGCACCTGGGTGTTGCTCAGCACCGAGAGCATCTCGAGCGAGGTGATCGGGAAGGTGCTCACCGAGGCCCGCCCAGGACTGGGGCTCGACATGGGTCCGAACAGGCCGGGGGCCTGCAGGGAAGCCTGCAGGAACAGGCTGCCGGCCAGGGCCTGGTAGCCGACGGCCGCCAGGGTGAGGCCGGCGAGGTCGCCCAGCAGGCCGCGCTTGATCAACCGGTTCGTCTCCCCCTTGCTCGGCCGCACCGGACTGGCCAGGGCCCGGCCGCAGCGGACAACCAGCCAGCCCTGCCACAGGCTCCAGAGCAGGACGAAGAAGGAGAACGTGGTGAAGGACAGCCCCGGACCGAGCCCGAGGGCCCGCTCGGTGTTGGCCGCCACCCGGCCACCGATGTTGTTGAAGATCAGGACCCCCACCACCACGATGCCCAGGGCCGTCTGGATCCAGAAGCGCACCCAGCCCATGCGCCGCAGGGCGGCGGAGATGAGCTGGATCTCCAGCGGATCGGCCATCAAGGCAGTGGGTGCAGGCACCCAAACTTGCCATGGGAAGATCAGCGCAGGGAGAGCCTGACGCCAGAGCCCCTGATGGCCCGTTGATTCCACTGCACGTTCCCGCCGACGCCCTGCGCCCCACCGCCATCGCCCTGGGGAGTTTCGACGGCCTGCATCAGGGTCACCGCCGGGTGATCGACGCCATCGTGGCCCCGCCGAGGCCGGTGGACGGGGCCGTGCCCACGGTGGTGAGCTTCTGGCCCCATCCCCGGGAGGTGTTGCATGGAGAAACCCGCCTGCGCCTTGATCTGCCCGAGGAAAAGCTCGACCTGCTCGAACCCCTCGGCATCCGGCAGCTGGTGCTGGTGCCGTTCGATCGCCCCCTTGCCGCCCTCAGCCCCGAGGAGTTCGTGCAGAGGGTGCTGAGGGATCAGTTGCAGGCCCGGCGGGTGGCCGTCGGCGACAACTTCCGCTTCGGTGCCGGGCGCAGCGGTGATGCCCGCACCCTGCAGCACCTGGGGGAGCGCCACGGCATCGCCGTGACCGTGCTGCCGATGCTGTGGGACGGACCCGAACGGGTGAGCAGCAGCCGGATCCGCCGGGCCCTGGCTGACGGCGCGGTGGATGAGGCCCGGCGGTTGCTGGATCGTCCCTACCGCTTCAGTGGCCGGGTGGTGCAGGGGAGGGGCCTGGGACGGGAGCTGGGATGGCCGACGGCCAATCTGCAGGTGGATGGGCGCAAATTCCTTCCCCAGGAAGGGGTCTACGCCGCCCTGGCGTGGGTGGGGGAAGCGGGAGCGGCGGAGGATCCGCTGCCGGCGGTAATGAATCTCGGACCCCAGCCCACCGTGGATCCGGCGGCACCCTCCGCCGTGGAGGTGCATCTGCTCGACCGGCGTCAGGAGCTGGTGGGATCGCGCGTGACGGTGGAACCGCTGGAGCGGCTGCGCCGGCAGGAACGCTTCGCCGATCTCGAGGCCCTGGTGGCTCAGATCGAACGCGATGCCGCCCTGGCCCGTGAGCGCATCGCCGCCCTGGCCCCGGAGACGGTGAGGGTCTCAGCCGCTGGGGTAGGCGTGGGTGAGGCCCCAGCCGATGAACAGGGCGATGCCGCCGATCAGCAGAATCCCTGAGATCAGCACCAGCATGGGCTGGTCGGCTTCGCTGGCCATGGTGGCGTCCGTGCTGGCGCCCGAAGCCTAATCAGACCTCCATGTTCTTCCTGTCACCTGTCTGGATGCCGCGATGACCATGTCCACCTCCGCGGCCGATCGCGGGACCAGCGGCGACCGCCTCGATCCAGCCATTGCCCGCCTGATCGACGCCAACCTCGACCGGGCTCGGGAAGGTCTGCGGGTGCTGGAGGACTGGTGCCGCTTCTCCCTGGAGCGGCCCGATCTGGTGTCCCGCTGCAAGGACCTGCGCCAACGGCTCGGACGTCACCACCACGACCACTGGAAGCTGGCCCGGCGCACCGCCACCGATCCGGCTGCCGGGATGGCTCATCCCGCCCAGGCGGAGCGCCTGCAGCCCTCCCAGGTGCTGGCCGCCAACGCCGGCCGGGTGCAGGAGGCGCTGAGGGTGCTGGAGGAGTTCGCCCGCATCCCCGACCCCGCGCTGGCCCATGAGGCGGCCCTGATCCGCTACCGGCTCTACGACCTGGAGGTCGACCTGCTGCGGGCCGGTGCCGCTGGAGCGGACCGGCGGCGGCAGCTTGCTTCCTGCACCCTCTACCTGGTCACAAGCCCGGTGGAGGGGGTGGAGTCGGTGGTGGAACGGGCTCTGCGGGGCGGTGTGCGACTGGTGCAGTACCGGGCCAAGGAGGGGGCGGGTCTGACCGACCGCGAGCGGCTGGAGCAGGCCCAGGCCCTGCGTCTCCTCTGCGCCGACCATGGCGCCCTTTTCCTGGTGAACGACCGAATCGATCTGGCCCTGGCGGTGGATGCCGATGGTGTCCATCTCGGGCAGGACGACCTGCCACCGGCGGTGGCCCGCAGGCTCCTGGGTCCCGACCGGCTGATCGGCCGGAGCACCCACCGGATCGAGCAGCTGCGGCAGGCAGTGACCGACGGTTGCGACTACGTGGGGGTGGGACCGGTTCAGGCCACCCCCACCAAACCCGGTCGCAGCCCCGTGGGCCTGGCCTACGTGCAGGAGGCGGCGGCGGAGAGTCCGATCCCGTTCTTCGCCATCGGCGGCATTGATGCGCTTGCCCTTCCGGCGGTACGGGGCGCCGGGGCCCGGCGCATCGCCGTGGTGCGGGCGATCACCGAAGCGGCCGATCCCGAAGCGGCCGCCGCCGCTCTGCTGCTGGCCCTGGAGGCTGACGCGTGACGGACACCGCCACCATCTGCGTGAAGGTGAATGGGGAACAGCGCGCCCTGCCGGGCGGCCTGAACCTGCTGGGCGCGCTGGAGGCGCTCGGCTATCACCCCAGGCTGGTGGTGGTGGAGTTCAACGGCGAGATCCTGTCGCGCAGCGCCTGGGCGGATCACCCGGTGGTGGAAACCGATGTGCTGGAGGTGGTCACCATCGTGGGGGGCGGTTCCTAGATTCCAACCACATACATAAATCCCCCCATGGGTTCCCGACTGCTCCAGCGCATGGCCTCCCTGATGGCCGTTCCGGTGCTGGTGGCCGGTCTGCTGTTCTCCGCACCCCAGGCAGCCTCCGCAGCCAGCGGCGGTCGCATCGGCGGCGGCAGCTTCCGCTCCTCCCCCTCCGTTCCACGCAACTACGGCGGCGGCAGCTACCGCGGCGGCAGCCCGGTGCCCTACCGGGGCGGCGGTGGTTACTACGGCGGCGGCGGCTACTACGGCGGCGGTGGTGGCCTCGGCTTCCCCTTCGTCATCCCGATCTTCGGGTTCGGCGGCGGCGGCCTGCTCGGCTTCCTGGTGCTGATGGCCGTGGTGGGGCTCCTGCTCAATGCCGTGCGGGGAGCCGCCGGCGGCTTGGGGGGCGGCGCCTCGGCCGATGGCGACGACCTGCTGGCGGGCCGCGACGGCCCCGTCTCGATCGCCCAGGTGCAGGTGGGTCTGCTGGCCTCCGCCCGGGAGCTCCAGGCTGACCTGCGGCGCATGGCCGGAACGGCCGACACCACCACCACGGCCGGCCTGCAGAAGGTGCTCCAGGAAACCACCCTCTCGCTTCTGCGCAACCCGGAGCTCTGGGTGTATGCCAACGGCGACGTGGGCCAGGTGCCCTTCGCGAGCGCCGAATCCACCTTCAACCGCTTCTCGATGCAGGAGCGCTCCAAGGTGCAACGGGAGATCACCGCGAACGTGGGCGGCACCCGCTTCAGTGAATCCAGCGCCGTGGTGCCTGGGCACAGTGATGCCGTCAGCGACTACATCGCCGTGACCCTCCTTGTGGCCACCCGTCGCCGCCTGGATCTGCCCGGCACCGACACCCCAGAGGCCCTGCGCCAGAGCCTCCAGCGTCTGGGAGCCGTGGGAGCCGAGGATCTGCTCGCCCTCGAGGTGATCTGGCAGCCGGAGGGCGCCGGCGAGGTGCTCAGCGCCGAAGAGCTGCTCACCGCCTACCCCGACCTGCAGCATCTCTGAAGCCGGGCTTGCCGGCAGGGCCGGGGGCTCCCACACTGCGTCCGATCACGGCGGCGCCCTGATGGATCTTTGCTCCCGTACCTCCCGGCGGCCCGCCTCCCCCAGCTGGGTGAACACTCCTGTGCTGATCGAAGCCATCGAGCGCTACGAGCAGCAAAGGCTTCCCCGTTCCCTGCGCCTCTGGCTTCAGACTCTGCTGGAGATCGAAGCTCCGGCGTCCGCTCCCCTGCTCCGCCCCCACGTCGGCCCCTGAAGAATCCGCAGGGCCGCCATCGCGGCGCCATAGCCGTTGTCGATGTTCACCACCGTGAGCCCGGGGGCGCAGCTGGCGAGCATCCCGTGAAGGGCGGCACGGCCGCCGGCGCTCACCCCGTAGCCCACCGAAACGGGAACGCCGATCACCGGCTGGGGCACCAGGCCTGCCAGCACCGTGGGCAAGGCACCTTCCATTCCCGCACAGGCGATCAGCACGGACGCCCGCTCGAGGTCCTCGAGCCGATCCAGCAGGCGGTGAAGACCCGCCACCCCCACATCGAGCACCAGTTCGGCCACCACCCCATGGCAGCGCAGGGCCAGGCGGGCCTCCTCGGCCACCACCCGGTCGCTGGTACCGCCGCTGAGCACGGCAACCTTGCCCAGGGCGGCACTGGCGGGCGGCGGATCGGGCCAGCAGAGGCAGCGGGCCTCGGGATGATGGTGCACCGGCAGCTCGGGCAGGGCTTCGCTCACCGCAGCCGCCTTGGCGTCGTCGACCCGGGTCACCAGCGCCAGCTCTCCCGCCGCATCCATCTGCTGAATCACGGCAGCGATCTGGCGGGCGGTCTTGTGCTCGCCCCACACGGCCTCCACCATGCCCAGGCGACGGCGCCGTCCGAGATCGAGCCGGGCCTCGCGGGTCACCCGTCGGCGCGCGAAGGATGGAGGGGAACCGAGGCCGGCTGCTCTCCAGCGAACAGCATCGGAAACGGATTGGCGTCGCTCCCCCAACCTTGAAGCACCTGCCGGGCGCAGGCTTCGAAGCGTGCCTGCACCCTCTCCACCTCCTCGGTGGGGATCGATTGCCACTGCTCCCTGCTGGCCCAGTGGATCAGCAGGATTCCTTCCTCGCGGGCGGAATCCCAGAGGAGATCACGACCGAGGAAGCCCGGCTGGGCTTCCAGCCAGGGCTCCCAGGTGCGCTGCTCGGCGGCGAGCCAGGCTTCCTGGGCACCGGCCGGCACCTTCACCCGCAGGTGCTCCACGATCTCAACGGCCGCCCCCGATCCGGGGCCATGGCTCCCGGCATGCCGGACCGAGAGGTCGAACAGGGAGGCCGGCGGCAGCCAGGACAAGGGAAGATGGTGAAGGAACCTAGGGCAATCCTAGGCACGCCTGTTCGGGGTCAGGCGCGCTGCAGCAGGGCCACCGCGTGCACGGCAATGCCCTCTTCGCGGCCCGTGGGGCCGAGCCGTTCGTTCGTGGTGGCCTTCACACCCACCTGATCGGGAGCCACGCCCATGTGGCGGGCGATGGCGCCCCGCATGGCCTCGATGTGGGGCCTGAGCTTGGGCCGCTCGGCCACCACCACCGCATCCACGTTCACCACGCTCCAGCCCTCGGAGGACACCAGGGCCATCACCTCCTCGAGCAGCACCAGGCTGTCAGCGCCCTTCCAGCGGGGATCCTCCGGCGGGAACCAGCGGCCGATGTCTCCCAGGGAAAGGGCGCCCAGCAGGGCGTCCATGACGGCGTGCACCAGGACGTCGGCATCGCTGTGGCCATCGAGCCCGAGGCCGGCGGGATGCTCGAGGGTCTGCCCGCCGAGGATCAGCGGGCGACCCGGCACCAGCCGATGGATGTCGTAGCCGTTGCCGATCCTCAGTTGCATGGCCCTCAGGGTGCTGGGCTCAGTCTTCCATCGCGCCGTTCGTGGCCCCATCGGCCATTCCTCTGGCCACTCCGCTCGCCACTCCTCTGCCCTCCGCCTCGGCCTGCAGCCAGCGGGCGTGGAGGTCGGGCCGCCGCTCCGCCGTGCGCAGGCGTTGCTGCTCGGCCCGCCAGCGGGCGATCGCTCCGTGATCGCCGCTGCGCAGCACCGCCGGCACTTCCATGCCCCGAAACTCCGCCGGGCGGGTGTACTGGGGGTGCTCGAGCAGGAGCGCACTGTGGCTTTCCTCCTCCAGGGAGGCGGCGGTGCCCACGGTTCCGGGCAGCAGACGCACCACGCCGTTGATGATCGTCATGGCCGGCAGCTCGCCGCCGGTGAGCACGAAGTCGCCGATCGACACCTCCTCGTGGGCCAGGGAGCGGATGCGTTCATCGAAGCCCTCGTAGTGGCCGCAGAGGAAGACCAGCTGGTCGTGCTCAAGGGCCCAGCGGCGCAGGTCCGTCTGGGCCAGGGGACGGCCCTGGGGCGTCATCAGCAGCACCCGCCGGCGGGGAAGCACCGGGATCGCCTCCAGGGCGGCGAACACGGGCTCGGGCTTGAGCACCATGCCCGCCCCGCCGCCGTAGGGCTCGTCATCGACCTTGCGATAGCGATCGGTGGCATGCTCGCGGGGGTTGTGCAAATGCAGCTCGGCGATGCCGGCCGTGAAGGCTCGGCCGATCACGCCGTAGCCCCGCAGGCCCTCGACGATCTCCGGCGCCAGGGTGATGACGTCGAGGCGCATCGGCTCAGGCGGCCGGAACGGCGGGGCGGCTGACGCGGCGGATCTCGGAGCTGAAGCTGGCCCTGGCGGGACGGCCGTCGCTGCCACGCTCGATCGTGCTGCGCAGCCGCAGATTGGGCTTGGTGAACCAGATCCGCTCGCGCACCTCCACCCCCTCGCGCTCCAGCACCAGTTCCAGCGACCCGTCAAGCCACAGCTGCCACTGGCCCACTTCCCCGTCGCCGCCGTCAAACCAACCGTCGGCCGAGAAGGCCACCCGGCGGCCGACCGCCCCGCCGGGGGGCGTGATCAGCAGACTGCCGGGTTCGACGGCGCCGGAAGGCTCCTGATAAGCGATCTTCAGTTCGCCGCGCTCGGAACTGTGCCATTCGTCGCCGTCGCCTTCCCCTTCCACGTCCCTTGAAGCCGGCTCCGGCTCCCCGGGCAGGAAGGTGCTGCGCAGGGCCAGCCATTCGCCCGCACAGAAGGCCAAAAACCCGCGGATGTCGTTCGGGGGGAAGGCGGGGAGATGGCTCACGGCGCACTGGCACGAGGCTTCCATCCTCTCAGTCGCCACCCCATCAATCGCCTCGGTAGCCCAGTTCCGTCAGCCGGCCGGGATGGCGCCGCCAGTTCGGCACCACCTTCACGAACAGCTCGAGATACACGGGCCCGTCGATCAGCTTCTGCATCTGCAGCCGGGCGCCGCGGCCGATCTCCTTGAGCATGCGTCCCCCCTGGCCGATCAGGATCCCCTTCTGACTGGAGCGCTCCACCAGCACCGTGGCCAGCACAGCGGTGCGCGGGCCATCGTCGACGATGCGATCGATCTGCACCGCCACCGAGTGGGGCACCTCCTCGCGGGTGTGCAGCAACACCTGTTCCCGCACCAGCTCGGCCATCAGCAGTTGCTCCGGCTGGTCGCTCACCATCTCCGGTGGGTAGAGGTGGGGCCCGGGAGGCAGGGCCGCCGCCAGGGACTCCACGAGTGCAGGACAGCCGGCTCCCGTGAGGGCGCTGCAGCGATGCAGGGGCCATTCCTGGGGCATGAGCTCGCGGTAGGTGGCCTCGATGTCGTCGGCGTCGGCGCCCACCCGGTCGCTCTTGTTCAGGGCCACCTGCACAGGGGTCCGGGCCTGGCGCAGGATCTCCACGATCCAGGCATCGCCCCGGCCCGCCGGCTGGCTGCCGTCGACCAGCAGCAGCACCTGATCCACCTCACTGATGGCACCCCGGGCGCTCTGCACCAGCCGCTGGCCCAGCAGGTGATGGGGCTTGTGGATGCCCGGCGTGTCGAGCAGCACCAACTGGGCGGTGGGGGTGGTGAGGATGGCCCGCAGGCGGTTGCGGGTGGTCTGGGCCACCGGCGATGTGATCGCCACCTTCTCGCCCACCAGGTGGTTCAGCAGCGTGGACTTGCCCACGTTCGGCCGACCGATCAGGGCCACGAACCCTGATCGGAACGGCGTGTCGCCGTCAGCGCTGGCGGTGGCGGGGCTCGATTCCATACCCTTGACAATGGCAGCCCGCCCGTTCATTCACCATGACCGAACTGTCCTTCCCCGCTGCGATCGAGCAGGCCAGCACCCTGCTGGCCCTGTGGGAGCGGAGCGAGCTGAGCGATGAAGTGCTGGCCGACCGGGTGGCTGCACTGGTAGCCAGCCGCGATGGCGCACGGGGATTCTTCGTGGCCGCCCTGCCCGCGGACAACCCGTTGATGGACCGGCTGCCCGAGCCTCTGGTGCTGCAGCTGCGGGCCGCCGGCGACGGGGTGGTGGACCTCACCGCGCGCAATCTGGCGATGAGCACGGCCATGGAATGGCAGCACCGCCAGAGCAACGACCAGGAGCACCGGGCCGGATCCGAACGGGTGCAGGCCCGCAGCACCGAACTGCTGCGCCTGCTCGATCCCACCCAGGTGAAGGAGCGGCTGGAGCGGCTGCTGGCGGCGGCCCTTGGCACCACGGCTGCAGACCGGGAGGATCTCGCCTTCCTGGAGCGCTGGGGCTACAACGTCGAGCAGAAACAGGCCATTGCCCGGGCGATCGAGGCGGTTGCGGAAACGGTGACTCCCCTCTCCTGAGGAGGGGGCGGCCAGCCTGCTGCGATGTTCAGAACCAGCTCAGAACCTGAGATAGAGCAGGGTCATGGCTTCCCAGTCGGTGTCGTTGACATCGGGCTGGTAGATGTAGTTGACGTTGAGGCCGAGGGTGACGTTCTCGTGAATGTTCAGATCGAGCCCCCCGGTGAACATGCCGTTGGTCTGATTATTGGAATCGACGTTGGTTGCGATGCCGCCACCGATGTAGGGGGAAACGAAGCCTCGACGGTTGAAGTCAACAGTGAGAGGGAGACGCAAGGATCCGTCAGTATTGCTTGAGTTGTTGTTGTTATTGGAGTTGTTGTTGGTGAAAATCCAGCTGGGTCGCACCGATACCGCCGTGGTTTCGTTGAGCTTGTACCCAATACGTCCAGTGATCACACCATTGGTGGTGTCACCGGCCCCGAAGCGCACACCCCCGCCGATGCCATAAATGCCAACATTCTCGATGATGCCGTGGGTACGGGGAACTGCCGCGAGGTCGGCGGGCTTGAAGATGGCAGGCTTGGGGAGGTACTCCGGGGCCAGGGCGAATTCGTTGCTGACGGGCTGCCACGGAGCGGGCGCCGGTTCAGATCCCACGTTCTGCCAAGGCGCGGGCGCCAGGGATACGGGAGCCGTGGGAATCTGGATGAGGGGGCCTAGGGGCAGCGGGTCCTGAGCCCGGGCTGCCATCGGCATCCCACCGAATATGCCGGCCAGAGCCCAGGGGAGCCAGAAAGCAGGAAGCCGACGGGTCAAGCTCCTGGTACCGCCAAGAAACGGCCGCATGTTAGTGGGGGTCACGGGGTTGGCACCGGATTGGGCGCCGGAACCGGGGCCGGCTGAGGATCCTCGACCACTGGAGCCGGGGCAGGGGCAGGAGCAGCCACTTCCGCCACGACAGGCTGGGGAGCCGGTGCAGCGGCCTGGGGCTGAGGCGCTGGGGCGGCGCTGGGGGCCGAGGGGGCAACCTCGTCCCAGGACGCCGGGGAAGCCTGGGGCGATGTCGGGCTGACGGCCTTGAGAGAGGCGCTGGGCTGGACCACAGCCGCAGACTGGCTGCGGATCGGAGTGGGGTTCGCCCCAGCCGGGGCGATGGGGGAAACATCGCCGACGGGATGGAGCAGCACCACGGCGGGCAGCACACCACCGCTGCTGGGGGCCTGCTGACGGGACGACCAGTCGGCGATTTCCCGGACCACCCCGGGGTCATCTGGTTTGCTGAGAATGTCGACGGAGCCGTCGCTCTGCAGGGCCAGGGGAACCTCGGTGGTGCGTGTCACCCGACGGGAGGGCACATGCACCACCCTCGCCTGCTCAACGCGAGCGCCGCCGCCGGGGATCTGTCCGAGGGCACGCCGCATCGGGTCCCGCCAGAGGGCAGGCAGCGGCGCCATGGGATCGACGCTCCCTGCCCAGCGGGCGCGCTCGGCAAGGGCCACCGCGGACATCGGGGCGTCATCAAGATCCTTGAGGCCCAGCGTGCCTCCCAGAAGCTCAGATCGGGTGAAGCTCCTCATCAGCACATCACCACCAGCGCCGGGTATCGGGGGGCTCTGCCAACGGGCTGGAGGCTCAACGGTGGCACGATTCACTCCCGGGCCTTGAACCGGAGCGGACGCGGGGATCCAGCGGGCCGGGCTTGCCATCGCGATCACCGCCTGAAGAGGGCTCTCGACAGCTCGCCGAATGGTACCGAGCCAGGGCTTCGACAGGTGCTGTGGGGAGGGGCTCGCCCCCAGGAGCAGACCCGTTTGGGTGGAACCTTGCCGGGAGGCTTGGGCTGGTGACTGACCGGTGCCGAGGGCATCCTCCTCCAGGGAAGGCAATGGCAGAGTGGTTGCCAGGCGAGTCGGCGGGAGGGGAGATGGTTCGGGGGATGACGCCGTGGCGGGATCGGTGGGCGGTGTCAGGGACTTGACCCGGGCCTGCCAGTTATCATGGGCGTCAATCGCTACGAGTGGCAGCCAGATCGACTGAGTCAGCAGAGCCCAGGCAATCGCGCGGCGACTGATCGGTGAGGGTGAGCGGTTCATCGGGTGATACAGCGGGAGCTCAGAAAAAAGAGAGGCGGGATGAACGATCAGTTGTTGAATCTGTCAAACGTGTTGGCGTAGTTGAGGAACGAGCCAACAGTGCTCAGGGGTACGATGACTTGATTCAACACATCGAGACTCTCACCGTAGAAGCTGCGATTCACGATGATGGTGTCACCATTGCGCAAAGGGGGATTGCGGCCTTTGGAAATGTTTAGGTTCTCTTTGTAGTTGAAGACCTCGCGGCTGGTGGTCCCGTTGCGGTTCAGGCGCACCAGTTCCACGTTGCGCCGATTTGCGCGCCACTGGATCGGTCCACCGGCCCGGAAGATCGCCTCCAGCAGGGGCGTATTCGCCGGCAGGCTGAGGGTGCCGGGGGACTTGACTTCGCCGATCACGTTGATACTGATGGACGCGGGGGCCAGGTTGGTGGCCCCGAGTTGGAGAATCTCCTGGGGAATGATTTCCTCCGTGCGTCCCACGATCAGGGTGTCTCCGTCGAAAAGGATGGGGTTCTGGCGCTGGTTGCCGAACTGGGAGAGCTGGGCCAGATCGATAACCGTCTGCTTCTGACTGCCGTCGGCGCCAGCCCGGCGGCGCAGCAGCACCCTGCGGATGTCGGAGTTGAGGGTGATGCCGCCTGCGGTCTGAATGGCCAGAACCGGTGTCGCCAAGCTGGAAAGCGGATAGAGGCCTGGGCGCCCGACTTCGCCGATCACGGTGACCTTGACCGGTCTGGGGGTGGTGAGGGTGAGGAAGAGCTGGGGGCGAACCAGTTGCTTGGCGTACAGCGAGGTGAGCCAGCGGGTGGCCTGACCGATGGTGAGCCCT
>JBJTUJ010000178.1:0-4668 GCA_046080685.1 Cyanobium sp.
TGGAGGGAGTTCATGGCTGAGGGAGAGCCTGAGGGAAAACTAGAAACGCGGACCTTGGGCGTCCATGGATCGATTGAAGCCGAGCCGAGCGCCATGGGCAGAGGAGGACGTGGCATGGCCAGGCCCATTGCGCTGCAGGGGTTTTTCTGCTGGCGTGCTGCGAGTTGCCGGCTGCTGGTGAGGAGTTTGCGAGGGCGCATCCAACGGAATGCTTATGAATTTCTAATCCGAATCCTGCTCAGTTCTCATCCCTCTGATGATGGGGGCATGACCTTGGCGGGATGCCCGGCCACTGGCCCTGCTCAGGCGGAACAGACCAGGCTGCCGGTGCTGCCAACGGTGATGCTGGCGCTGGTCACAGCGCCGATGGCTGTGAGTTGCAGACACTTCAACCCGCTGGCGGTGCCTGCCCAGGTGGCGGTGTAGGTGCCGCCGCTGGTGGAACAGGTGACCCCTCCCGACGTTGGTTGCTGGCCGACAGCGCCGGAGGCGACATAGGTGGCGCATTCCTTGGCCAGGCGGATCTTCTCGCCGATGGCGGCGGCGGCGGCGGCGGCCGTGCGGGCTCCGAGGAACTGGGGCAGGGCCAAGGCGGAGAGGCTGCCCACGATGGCCACCGAGATCGGCAGCTCGCTCAGGGTGAAGCCGCCGGCCAGGCCCCTCTGCTTGCGCAGCGTGTTGAGCAGGGCGAGCTTGATGCGGGGCTCCAGCGAGCGATGCAGGGGGCTCATGGCCAAGGGAGCGTTGGCAGAAACCTAGAGACGCGTCCCTGAGCCGTCGATGTGGTGCTCGTCATCGGGCGGTGGCGAGCGGGGTTGGCGGGTGAATCAAGCAGATTTCTGATGAATCTCCAACCGCGATCTACCCCAGTTCTCATCCGCTGCCAGCCGAGTCGCTGGGGGCGTAGGGGCTGGCAGCGGCACGCTCCCAGGGTTCAGGCCCCGCCTCAGCCGAGCTTGCAGCTCAGCTGCCCGTTGGCGTCGACACCGATGGTGGCCGTGGTGTTGTCCTTGCCGCAGCAGGGCGATCTGGAGCTGGGGCTACTGGCGGAAGGTGCGGGTGGTCTTGGGGGGAAAGGGGGAAAGGCCAAAGGCGAAGGCGTTGCTTCGTTTCAGGATTCAACGGCAGCCGTGGGGGGGGGGCCGGTGGGGCTGGGTATGGCAAGATCTCAATGAGGCACAGACTTTTACCTGCCTACTGTTTGTTTGTTCCGGCTTTTCTGCAGGCTGATCTCCCGGAAATCAGCCCGCGTCTGAGAAAGGTCTTTCTCAAACTTCCTCGCTCTCTAACTCATTTTAATAACCTACGGTTCCCGTCGTGGCTCCTCGCATCCTCTCGATCCGGCACCGGCTGCTGAGTTCGAGCCTGCTGGCTGTGCTGGGGGGCTATGCGCTGCTGCTGGCGGCCCACACCCTCTTCTCCAGCCAGGAGCGACGCAGCCACCACGCGGCCCTGGCGGCGGCGGTGCGGCAGGAGGTGCTTCCCGCCGCGGTAGCCCCCGGGCCGCTGCCGGTGCTCAGCGATCGGCTGGCCCGCCTGGTGAGCCCCAACCTCATGGTGTGGCTCGAAACGGAGCAGGGCGTTCCCTACCGCCCGCCTCGCCAGCTGGGGGCCTTCCAGCTGCCGGAGGGCTTCACGCTGCCCCGCCTGCTGGTGCGGACCAGCCTCCAGCATGAAGCCGGCGCCGGGATCGCCCCGGTGCGGGCCGGGAACCGCTCCTACCTGATCAGCGCCACGCCCTTGCAGGTGCAGGGCCGCAGCCTGCGCCTGCGGCTGCTGGAGGACGTGACCCTCAACGTTCAGCAGGAGCGCTCCACCAGCCTGCTGCTGGCCCTGGCGGCCGCCGTGTCCACCCTGTTCACCGGCCTGCTGCTGCGGCCCGCGCTCTCCCGCGGGCTGGCTCCTCTGCGGGACCTGGGGCGCCGCATGAAGGCCATCGGCAGCGAGAGCCTCGAGCGCGACCGGCTGCCGGTGGAGGCGCTCCCCCTGGAGCTCCTGCCGATCGCCGTTGAGTTCAACGGCCTGCTGGAGCGGCTGGCCGGCTCCTGGGAGCGGCAGAAGGCCTTCGTGAACGGCGTCAGCCACGAGCTGCGCACGCCGATCACCCTGATCGGCAGCTATGCGGGGCGTCTGCGCCGCCGGGCGAAGGGACTCGGCCCCGAGGAGCGCGACCAGCTCACGCTGATCGAGGAGGAGGCCGAGCGCATGGCCCGCCTGGTGAGCGATCTGCTCCAGCTGGCCCGCTCCGATGCCCGGCGGCTGGTGCTGCCCCACGAGCCCTTCGATGCGGGAGAGGCCCTGGCCCGGGTGGCGCAGCGGCTCAGGAAGGCCAGCGGCGGCCGGCTTGATCTGCAGCCGTTGCCGCAGCCCATCGCACCGGTGCTCGGCGATGTCCAGGGCTACGAGCAGTGCGTGGCCAACCTGATCGAGAACGCCCTCAAGTACGCCCCGGGCTCCGCCCCGATCCGCCTCGTGCTCGAGCCCAGCGGCGACAGGCTGATCACCCACGTGATCGACGCGGGGCCCGGGGTGCCGCCGGACGAGCGGCATTTCATCTTCGAGCGCTTCCGCCGTGGCCGCTGCACCGCCTCGATTCCGGGCAGCGGCATCGGCCTGGCGGTGGTGCACACCCTCATGCAGGCGATGGGCGGCGAGGTGTTGGTCGACGACGCACCGGGCGGTGGCGCCGATTTCCGCCTCAGCCTGCCCCGCGCAGCTCGCCTTCCCGCAGCATGAAGCCCACGCCGCGCACCGTCTGGATCAGGGTGGGCAGGCCTTTGGGTTCGAGCTTGCGGCGCAGATAGCGGATGTACACGCCGAGCAGGTTCTCGTCGCCGTAATGGTGCTCGCCCCACACCTCAAGCAGGATCTGCTGCCGCTCCACCACCCGCCCTGCCTGGCGCAGCAGGCACAGCAGCAGGTCGTATTCGCGGACGGAGAGATGGATCGCTTCGCCGCCCCGATCCACCTCCCTAGTGGCGGTGTTCACCGTGAGATCGCCCAGGCTGAGCACATCGGCTCCCCGCACCCCGCGCCAGTAGGCGGTGCGGCGCAGGTGGGCCCGCACCCTTGCCAGTAGCTCCTCGATCGAGAACGGCTTGAGCATGTAGTCGTCGGCGCCGGAGTCGAGGCCCTCCACCCGGTCGCGCACGTCGTCGTGGCTGGTGAGCATCAGCACCGGCGTGATCACCCCGCTGGAGCGCAGGCGCCGGCAGATCTCCACGCCGCTGAAATCCGGCAGGGTCCAGTCGAGCAGCACCAGATCGCCAGGTTCCTCCCGCAGCATCATCAGGGCGCTTTGGCCGTCTTCGGCCTCGCGCACCGCGTAGCCCTCACAGCGCAGTTCACCGGCCAGGAAGCTGCGCAGGCGGGCATCGTCGTCGACGACGAGCAGATGGGCCGCTGCCGGCGTGTCGTCAGCCACGGGTGGGGCGCTCCTTGAGCATGAAGCCCACGCCGCGCACCGTCTGGATCAGGGTGGGCCGGCCGGGCGGCTCGAGCTTGCGCCGCAGGTAGCGCACATACACATCGAGCAGGTTGTTGTCGCCCATCCAGTCCTCGCCCCAGAGGGCATTGAGGATGCTGCGGCGCTCCTGCACCATGCCGGGCTGGCGGAACAGGTGCAGCAGCAGCTCGAACTCCCGGGCCGTCAGGTGGATCGGCTGGCCGGCGCGGGTCACCTCGCGGCTGCCGGGATGGACCGCCAGGTCGGCCAGCCGCAGCCAGCCGTCGTTGGGATCGACCAGGGAGGTGCGGCGCAGCCGGGCCCGCACCCGGGCCAGCAGCTCCTCGATCGAGAAGGGTTTGGTGAGGTAGTCGTCGGCTCCTGAATCCAGGGCCTCCACCCGCTCGCGCACCTCATCGTGGCCGGTGAGCATCAGCACCGGCGTGGCGATGCCGCCGCTGCGCATGCGCCGGCACACCTCGACGCCGCTGAAGTCGGGCAGGCCCCAGTCGAGCAGCACCAGATCCCAGCTCTGGCCCCGGATCAGGCCCAGGGCCTCCTGGGCGGTGCCCGCCTGTTGGCAGCCGTAGCCCTCCACCCCCAGCTCGGTGGCCAGGAAGCCGCGCAGCTCGGGGTCGTCGTCGACGATCAACAGCCGTGACTTGCTCATCAGGCCGGGCCGGGTCGGCGGCGGATCCGTACTGCCCGGAAGTTAGCGGAGTCTGCTGCGGGCTTCCTCAAGCCCAGCAAGCACCACGGCCAGGTGTCAGCCATCGCTTGCCGCGATGCCCCGGGGATCGCGGTTCAATGGAGCCGTCCGCACCACGCCAGCCGTGTTGTCCCGCCAGGCCCCAGCCACCCTCTCCGGCCGACTGGCGCGCTGGGGGCTCACGATCGTGCTCTTGTACGCGGCGGTGGCCGTGCTGACACCCGTGCTGCTGCACCTGGGGGTGCTGCCCGATCCCAACGCCGGCCTCGACAACCCGATCTACGCCGCTCCGTACCTGGGCCACTGGTGCGGCACCGACCGTCTCGGCCGCGATGTCTGCACCCGCACCCTGGCCGGCAGCGGCGTGGCGCTTCAGGTGGTGGCGATCGCCCTGTTGCTGGCTCTGGTGATCGGTGTGCCGCTGGGCATGGTGAGCGGCTACCTGGGCGGCGGGGTCGACCGGGTGCTGGTGCTGCTGATGGACACCCTGTACACCCTGCCAGTGCTGTTGCTT
>JBJTUJ010000179.1:0-2872 GCA_046080685.1 Cyanobium sp.
CACACCGGCACGGTGGTGGGCAAGCTCGAGGGCGACCGTCAGACCACCCTCGGCTACATCGACCAGCTGCGCGAATCCTTCGTTCCCGAAGATCGCACCCGCGGCAACTTCTTCGATCAGGACTGGGGATCCATGGGCGGCGTGTTCGCCGTGGCCTCCGGCGGTATTCACGTGTGGCACATGCCCGCCCTCGTCGCCATCTTCGGTGACGACTCGGTGCTGCAGTTCGGTGGTGGTACCCACGGCCACCCCTGGGGTTCGGCCGCCGGCGCCGCCGCCAACCGCGTGGCCCTTGAAGCCTGCGTCAAGGCCCGCAACGCCGGTCGCGAGATCGAGAAGGAAAGCCGCGAGATCCTCACCGAGGCCGCCAAGCACAGCCCCGAGCTGGCCATCGCCCTCGAGACCTGGAAGGAGATCAAGTTCGAGTTCGACACCGTCGACAAGCTCGACGTTGCCGTCTGATCGTCTGCGCCGAGGGAGAGAGAGAGCGGCCTTGCCGGTTTCCTTCTCCTGAAGCGGACGCCCGGGACGTTTCCCATCCACCTTCAACCCCAGCATCCCCATGCCCTTCCAGAGCACCGTGGGTGACTACCAAACAGTCGCCACCCTGGAGACCTTCGGCTTCCTGCCCCCGTTCACCCAGGACGAGATCTACGACCAGATCGCTTACATCATTGCCCAGGGCTGGAGCCCTCTGATCGAGCACGTTCACCCCAGCCGCTCCATGGCGACCTACTGGTCGTACTGGAAGCTGCCCTTCTTCGGCGAGAAGGATCTGGGGGTGATCGTGAGCGAGCTCGAGGCCTGCCACCGCGCCTACCCCGACCACCACGTGCGCCTCGTGGGCTACGACGCCTACACCCAGAGCCAGGGCGCCTGCTTCGTGGTCTTCGAAGGCCGCTGATTCCAGCGACCGCATCGGCGGACCCGGCTCTAGCCGGGTCCCCGTCCTTCGCGACGGCCTGAGGGCTGCCGCAAACCTCGTCATTTCATTCACCGGGCGGATATGGCCAGCTCCTCCAGTCGTGCAGCAGCCCTGGAACGCCGCAAGGCGCTCACCAGCAGCGGCAAGAAATCAGCTGGCCGCTATGGCTCAACGCCAGGTCGGGTGCGTACGGCGGCCGAGAGCCGGCCGTCGCGCACCAGCCAGGCCGCCCCATCCACAGCGGACGTGAGGCAGCAGGCCAGCAGCGCCGCCCCGGAGCCGCGCTCCCGCCCCTCCCGCGCCACCGTCTCCCTGAGCAGCCCCTCCGCAGCACCGTCCCGCCACAGCAGCGCCAGGCCCATCGCCAATCCCAGCCGCGATCTGGTGCTGGCCCGCCGTGAAGCCCTCTCCCGCCGCGGCAAACGCGCCGACACCTCGCGCGACCGCACCCGCCAAGAGGTGCGCAGGCCAACCCCCACCGGCGCGGGTGTGCCGGCCGTGAGCGCCGACCCCGGCCACAAATGCAAATGCCAGGAAGGGGAAAGGAAGGTTGAGCGCAGCCGCAGCAGCGCTCCCTCCCTATCCCTCGATGGTGCCCGCGCCTCCTCCCGCAACGGCAACGGAGGCAGTGGTCGCAGCACCAATCGCAAGGTGAGCGCCCAGCACAACCCGAGCCGCTCCCTGGTGCTCGCCCGCCGGGAGGCCCTCTCCAAGCGGGGCAAATCCGCCGTTGCACCCACCAGCAGCACCGCCGCGTCGGTGGCCCGCCAGGCCAATCCCGACCTCACCACCCGCGAACTCGCCCAGAAGGTGCGGGAACTGAAGTGCAAGGTGGGCTCGGCTGGCACCGCCCGGACCGGTGGCGGCAGCCGCCCCACCGGCCCCAACCGCCACGGCGCCCGCCAGGCCGCCGCCGCCGATGCCGCCTGGAAGGTGGGGGTGAGTGAAACCCTCCGCGGTCAGGTCGTGACCGGCACCCAAGCCAACCGCTCGCCCAAGACGACGGGCAACGAGGCGGCCACCTGCCGCACGATCACCGGCACCGAATATCTGGGCTCGGAGGTCTTCCAGACCTTCTGCGGCAAGGATCCCTCCCCGGCGCAGCCCGCCAAGGTGCGCGTCACCGCCACCACCCACGGCAACCGGGTCACCGGCAACGAAGTGGGTCGCTCCGAGAAGGTGACCGGCGACGAACCCGGCACCTGTAAGACCATCACCGGCACCGAGTACGTCTCGGCCAACCAGTCGGCCGCCTACTGCGGCACCACCCAGCCCTCCCCACGCAAGGTGGGACGCACCGCCACCCTGGGCGGTCAGGCGGTGTCGGGTGTGCTGGTGGGCCGCTCCCAGAAGGTCACCGGCGACGAGCCGGGCTCCGGCCGCCAGCTCACGGGCGACCAGTACGTGAACGAGACCGCCGAAGCCAAGGTGCCGGGCCGCGTGCCCGCCAAGGTCTCCACGCTGCAGACCCTGCGGGGCACCGGCATCACCGGCACCCACGTGGGCCGCAGCGAGCAGGTGACGGGCGACGAGCCCGGCAGCTGCCGGATCATCACCGGCGACGAATACATCGGCACCCAGCAATACGAAAAATTCTGCGGCGCCCGTCCCGCCCCCGAGCCGGCCAAGGTGGGTTTCAGCATCACCAACCGCAATCTGGTGGTGAGCGGCACCCGCACCGGTCGCTCCGAGAAGGTGACCGGCGATGAGCCAGGCACCTGCAAGGTGGTGACCGGCACCCCCTACGCCGGCATGGAACAGGCGGGCGCCTGGTGTTCCACCGGCCAGGTGCAGGCCGTGCGCCAGCGCACCCCCGTGCGGATGGGCACCGTGATGACCGGCATCCAGCCGGGCATCGGCGGCAGCCTCACCGGGGCCGAGCGCGGCGCCTGCGAAGACATCACCGGCACGCCCTACGTGGGCGCCGATCAGCTGGCCGCCACCTGC
>JBJTUJ010000180.1:0-7935 GCA_046080685.1 Cyanobium sp.
CGTCTGCGACAGCGGGCCCGGCATCCCCCGGGAGGAGCAGCAGCGCATCTTCCAGGACCGGGTGCGGCTGCCCCAGACCTCCGGCACCACCTCCGGCTTCGGCGTGGGCCTGTCGGTGTGCCGCCGCATCGCCGAGGTGCACGGCGGGCGCATCTGGGTGGTGTCGGATCCCGGGGAGGGAGCCTGCTTCCACTTCACCGTGCCGGTGTGGACGGGCCAGATCCCCTCCGATGCGGGTTCACCCTCTGGGAGGGAGCCCCCCCCATCTGCCTTGACGAAGGGTCCCTCCGACCCGTAATTTCCTTTGAGCAGCGGCGGCACATCGCCACCACGGCTCTTGCGAAATCCGGAATTCCGCGTTCCTTGCGGGGCTCCTGGTTCGCCTGCCAGCTGCGGCCTCGCCCCCATCGTCTAGAGGCCTAGGACACCTCCCTTTCACGGAGGCGACAGGGGTTCGAATCCCCTTGGGGGTATGAAAAGGGTCCAGTGCCTGGACCAAAACTTTATAATCATAATATCCCTCTTTTCTCTTTCTGGGATGAAGGAAAAGGGGTTTCTGGAAAAGGTGCGGGCTCAGGCCATCAGCGATGCGCGTCGGTGAGCCTCCTGCTGCACGCCGCGCACATTGCAGGCCAGGTCGTGCTGCAGCCTCTGCTCGATCAGACCGATCGGCATCCCAGGCTTTCCCTGCACCGTGAGTTCGTAGAGCAGCCAGCTGCCGGCGGCATCGAGGCCCACCTGCCAAGCCCCCTGGAAGCAGCGGAAATCACCCTCGAGCATCTCGAAGGCCAGACGCCCCTGCTGGCGCTCCTCGGTGAGCACCAGTTGCACCCGGGCCGAGAAGCGCATGCCGCAGAAGGTCTGAACCCCCACCTGCTCCACCGCCACCTGGGCTCCCCGCCGCCAGAGCTGACGGGAGCTGGCGAGGTTGGGAATGAAGCGATCGAGGTTTTCGTAGTCGGTGAGCACCGCCCAAAGCCACTGGGGATCGACCGGCAGGCGAAGCTGGACAGCCAAACGGCGCGCTCCGTGGGGCAGACGTTCCATCTCTTGCTGGATCGTGTCGAGGGAGCAGCTGGCCGCAACCTCGGGGGGCGCGGAGGGAAAGACCAGGGGCATGAACTCGGCGGAGAGCCCGTCGGGGGCGGTGTCGGAGAGGACTTCGGCGGACGGAACCAGGAGCTGCGCCAAGGCGTTTCGGGGCTCGGACGGGCCGGTGGTGTGGAAGTGGCACGTGCCGGTGGCGACACGGGCATGGTGGCGGCAGGCACCGCCAAACACAATTTAGCCGCCATCGCCGGAATCCGACGCAAAAGCCGGCAACGGCTCACGGAACGGGGGTCTCTATGATCGGCGCGCTTTAAGGGGACCCCCTCCAGATGCGCGTATCCACCGGCCGTGCCAGCCAGTCCGACAGTCGGATGTTCACCGTGGTGGTGGAGAGTTTCGGCATCGGTCGGCAGCGCCGGGCGGAGCGCCGCCTCACGGTTCCCTTCTCGCAGTTGCAGTCGTTGATGCAGACGATCGCCGCCAACGGTGGTCGCATCAGGGTGATGAGCAGCGAACTCGCCACTGGCGACACAGCGCCCTCCGCCCCTGTTCCGTCCGCCGACCCGGCCCCCGTGGCCGCCCCATCCGCCCCCGCCCCTCGAGCTGCCGTGAGCCACGCCGACGTCCCAGTGAACCTGTACAAGCCGAAGGATCCCTTCCACGGCACCGTCACCGGTAACTACAGCCTCGTGGGCGAAGGAGCCATCGGTCGGGTCAACCACATCACCTTCGACCTCGCCGGCGGCAACCCCCAGCTCCACTATGTGGAAGGCCAGTCGATCGGCATCATCCCCGACGGCACCGACGCCAACGGCAAGCCCCACAAGCTTCGCCTCTACTCGATCGCCAGCACCCGCCACGGCGACAACCTCGAGGGCAACACCGTCTCCCTCTGCGTGCGCCAGCTCCAATACGAGAAGGACGGCGAGACGATCAACGGCGTCTGCTCCACCTTCCTCTGCGACATCGACCCGGGCGCCAAGGTAAAGATCACCGGCCCCGTGGGTAAGGAGATGCTGCTCCCCCCCGATGAGGACGCCACGGTCATCATGCTGGCCACCGGCACCGGCATCGCTCCGATGCGCGCCTACCTGCGCCGCATGTTCGAACCCACCGAGCGGGCCAAGAACCCCGACTACCAGTTCCGCGGCCTGGCCTGGCTGTTCATGGGCGCCCCCAAGACCCCCAACCTCCTCTACGACGACGACCTCAAGCGCTACCAGGCCGAATTCCCCGACAATTTCCGCTACACCACGGCGATCAGCCGCGAACAGCAGAACGACAAGGGCGGCCGCATGTACATCCAGGACCGGGTGCTCGAGCACGCCGACGAGATCTTCGCCCTGATCGAGAACCCCAAGACCCACGTCTACATGTGCGGGCTGCGGGGCATGGAGCCCGGCATCGACGAAGCGATGACGGCCGCCGCCGCCGCCAAGGGCCTCGACTGGTCGGAACTGCGGCCCCAGCTCAAGAAGGCCGAGCGCTGGCACGTGGAAACCTACTGAGCCCAACGCTTCCGCTCTCCCAGGCCCGCCTCCGGCGGGCTTTTTTCATGGCCTTCCCCGGTCTGGCGGGCCATCAGTGATCCCACACACGGCCGGAGGCCTCCCGGGCCGGGGGCAGCCAGCGGTGGCGCCAGCCGTTAAACCAGGAGGGACCCACCCCGTTGTCATGACCGCCATCCTCACCAACCCCCTGAGGGTCGGGCTGCGCCAGGAGCGGGTGATCCCCCCCCAGTGTCTGGTGATCTTCGGGGCCAGCGGCGACCTCACCCACCGCAAGCTGATCCCCGCCCTGTTCGAGCTGTTCCGCCAGCGCCGCCTGCCGAGCGAGTTCGCCGTGCTCGGCTGCGCCCGCCGACCCTGGAGCGACGAGGAGTTCCGCCGCCGCATGGCCGAGGCCCTCGGAGACGAGGTGAAGCAGCACGCCACCGCCTGGGATGCCTTCGCCCAGGGTCTGTTCTATGAGCCGGTGGATCTGCAGCAGCCGGAGCACCTGGTGCGGCTGGGCACCCGGCTGGAGGCGGTGGACCGGCTGCGGGCCACCCGCGGCAACCGCACCTTCTACCTGTCGGTTTCACCCGAGTTCTACGGCAGCGGCTGCCGCGCCCTTGCCGGTGCCGGCCTGCTGGCGGATCCGGAGCGCAGCCGGGTGGTGATCGAGAAACCCTTCGGCCGCGACTACGCCAGCGCCCAGGCCCTCAACAAGGTGGTGCAGGCCTGCGCCAAGGAGAGCCAGGTCTTCCGCATCGACCACTACCTGGGCAAGGAGACGGTCCAGAACATCCTGGTGCTGCGCTTCGCCAACACCATCTTCGAGCCGATCTGGAACCGCAACTACATCGCCAACGTGCAGATCACCGCTGCCGAAACGGTGGGGGTGGAGGAGCGGGCGGGCTACTACGAGAGCTCCGGGGCCCTGCGCGACATGGTGCAGAACCACCTCACCCAGATCCTGGCCCTCACGGCGATGGAACCGCCGGGCCGCTTCGATCCGGAGGCGATCCGCAACGAGAAGGCCAAGGTGCTGCAGTCGGCCCACCTGGCCCGGGAGGACGAACCCTGGAAGTGCTGCGTGCGCGGCCAGTACGCCGCCGGAGGCAGCCGCAGCCAGCCCCTGAGCGGCTACCGGCAGGAGCCGGGGGTGAATCCCAACAGCACCACCGAAACCTATGTGGCGATGAAGGTGTTCATCGACAACTGGCGCTGGCAGGGGGTGCCCTTCTATCTGCGTACCGGCAAACGCCTGCCCAAGCGTCTCAGCGAGGTGGTGCTCACCTTCCGGGAGGCGCCGGTGCACCTGTTCGACGCCGCCGGCGGCGCCCCCACACCCAACCAGCTGATCCTGCGCATCCAGCCCGATGAGGGCGCGGACATCAAGTTCGAGGTGAAGGCTCCCGGCTCGGGGATGCGCAGCCGCCCGGTGGACATGGCGTTCTCCTACGACGAATCGTTCGGGGAGCCGTCCGACGAGGGCTACGTGCGCCTGCTGGCCGACGCCATGCTGGGTGAACCCACCCTGTTCACCCGCAGCGACGAGGTGGAAGCGGCGTGGCGGCTCTACACCCCGCTGCTGGAACTGATCGAGGAGGCGCCCTGGCAGCTGCCGGTCCATCCCTACGAGGCCTGCACCTGGGGCCCGGCCGCCTCCGACAACCTGCTGGCCGAAGACGGCCTGATCTGGCGCCGCCCCTAGGCCCCGCCCTCCCCTTCGTTCAACACCTTCGGACCCGACCCTTGCGCCTCACCCGTTCCGCCCCTCCCGCTCCCCACCCCCCGCGCGCCATGTCCACCCAGCTCACCCTCCAGGCGCCCCTCGAGGTGCCACCCGCGGAGGTCACCCCCTACCTCGAGCGCCTCTGGCACGACGGCCTCGAGGGCTCCACCGGTGCCGCCACCTTCACCCTGCTGGTGTGGGACCCGGCCTGGCTGGAGCAGCAGCTGGTGCGCATGGGGCGGGTCGACGGCCCGATCACCGGGCTCGACCGGGCGGATGTGCTCGACGCCGCGCGCGAGATCGTGTCGCTTGTGGGCCTTCCCCACAGCACCGCGCCGATGGATCCGCGGCTGGCCTGGGCCGTGGGGCAGCAGCCCGGCAGCCATGAGGCCACCGATCTGCGCGGACGCACGGTGGAGAGCGCCATCAGCAGCCTCACGCCGCGCCGGCTGATCACCCTGGCGCCCACCCTCGACGAGGGTCACCCCCTCGAAACCCTGGTGGCGGCCTACTGCCCGCTGCCGGACGACGGCGGCGTCGGCGGGGCCGCCTGCGGCGACGTGGTGGTGCTGCGGGGCGGCATGGGGGCGCTGAAACAGGGCCTGGCCCTGCTGCAGGGGCTCGTCGGCGACGATCTCCCCTGCTGGGTGTGGTGGAACAGCAGCCTCGACGAACCGCCAGAGATGCTGGAAGCGCTGGCGCCGCCGCCGCGGCGGCTGGTGATCGACACCTCCCTCGGCGATCCGCGCCGCTGCCTGGAGGTGCTGGTGGATCGCATCGACCGGGGCCAGGCCCTCAACGACCTCAACTGGCTGCGGTTGCGCAGCTGGCGCGAATCGCTGGCGATGGTCTTCGATCCCCCCTCCCGGCGCGATGCCCTGGGCCGGGTGGTGCAGCTCGACATCGACGTGGAGGGGGAGCACCCGGTGAAGGGGCTGCTGCTGGCGGCCTGGATCGCCGACCGCCTGGGCTGGCACCTGGTGGCCCGCGAGAGCGTGGAGGCCGACGTGGGCTCCGGCATCGCCGCCGAGTTCCAGCGCACCGACGGCGCCACCGTGCGCTTCAAGCTGATGCCCGTGCCGGTGGGGGTGCCCAAGGCCCATCCCGGGGCGATCGTTGGCCTGCGGCTGATCTGCGAACCCTCAGGCCGCCCGCCCCTGTGCGTGATCCTCTGCTCCGAATCCGGCGGCTGCATGCGGCTGGAATCGGGCGGCATTGCCTCGATGGAACTGGCCGAGGAGGTGGTGCCCCTGCCGGAGGAGAGCGAGGAGCGGGAGCTGGCCTGGCTGCTCGGTGGCGGCCAAGACACCACCACTCCTCTGCTGGCCGCCGCCGCCCCCCTGGCGGCCGAACTGCTGCCGGAGTGAGGACACCAGCTGGCAGGCTGGCCCCGATCCCCCCGCCCGTCGCCGCCCCTTGAGCTGCCTGATCGCGGCGCCCTGCAGCGGCAGCGGCAAGACCCTGCTCACCCTGATGCTCACGGCCCTGGCCCGCCGGCGGGGCCTGAACGTGCAGCCGTTCAAGGTGGGGCCGGATTATCTGGATCCCCAGTTGCTGAGCGCGGTGGCGGGGCGCCCCTGCCGCAACCTCGATCCGCTCCTCTGCGGTGACGACTGGGTGCGGAACTGCTTCCACTGGCACGGCAGCCGGGCCGACCGGGTGGTGGTGGAGGGGGTGATGGGCCTGTTCGACGGCCGGGGCTCCAGCAGCGAGGGCAGCTCCGCCGCCGTGGCAGCCCTGCTGGATCTGCCTGTAGTGCTGGTGGTAGAGGCCTCCCGGCAGGCTGGCTCCCTCGCGGCCGTGGTGCGGGGCTTCCGCGACCATGGTCCACCCCGGGTGCGGCTGGCGGGGGTGGTGCTCAACCGGGTGGGCAGCGAGCGGCACCGCACCCTGCTGCGCGAGGCCCTCGAAGCCATCGCGGTGCCTCTGCTCGGCGTGCTGCCCAGCCATCCGGCCCTCGATCTGCCCTCCCGCCATCTCGGTCTGCTGCCCCCCAGGGAGGTGGAGGATCTGGAACGCCGCCAGCGGATCTGGGCCTCCCTGGCGGAGGAGCACCTGGATCTGGGGCGCCTCTGGCCTCTGCTGGGGCCACCTGAGGTCCGGCCCGGGCAGAGGGATCCGATCATCTCCGCTCTGGGCGCAACCAACGGCGCCGCGGCTGCTGCGGATGCCCCGCCGCCGGGCCCGCCACTGCCGCCGCCGGGCCCGCCACTGCCGGTGGCGGTCGCCGCCGATGCCGCCTTCCACTTCCGCTATCCGGAGGCGGAGGAACTGCTGCGGGCCTGCGGGCTGGAGCCCCGGCCCTGGAGTCCCCTGGCTGATGAGGCCTTGCCGGCCGGCAGCCGGGCGGTGCTGCTGCCCGGGGGCTACCCCGAACTGCATGCGGGCACCCTCGCCTCCGCGCGGCGCAGCCTCGCCGATCTGCGCGCCGCGGTGAGGGGCGGGCTGCCGGTGGTGGCCGAGTGCGGTGGGCTGCTGCTGCTCGGCCGCCGGCTGGAGGATCAGGCGGGCGAGAGCCACGCCATGACCGGCCTGCTTCCCTTCGCCGCCCGGCGGGGACCATCCCTGAGCCTGGGCTATCGCCAGATGCGGGCCGGCGCCGATGGTCTGCTGGTGCGCCGCGGCGAGCGGCTCAGCGGCCATGAGTTCCACCGCTGGGAGTTGGAGTTGGCACCAGCAGGAACGGCCGCCGACGGCGGCCCTTTGGTAGCCGAACGGGAAGAGCTGTGGCAGGTTGAAGGCTGGGGATGCCCCTCGAGGAGCGAAGGATGGACAGCGAGCAACGTGCACGCCAGCTGGATTCATCTCCACTGGGCTGGATGCTCGGCGATCCCACGGCGTCTGGCCGCGTCAGCAGGGCGCGGCGAGCCGCTGCCGACGAGCGCCGAATCCTCCAGCCCTCCGATTGCCGCCCCACCCCGACCCGCGAACGCTGGCGTCTGATCGTCCACGGCCAGGTGCAGGGGGTGGGCTACAGGGCCAGCTGCCGCCGCCAGGCCATCGAGCTGGGGCTGAGCGGCTGGGTGCGCAACCGACCGGATGGTTCGGTGGAGGTGGAGGCGGAGGGCGAACCCCAGCGGCTGACCGAACTGCAGCTGTGGTGCGAAAAGGGTCCGGGAGCGGCGCAGGTGCGCAGCGTCGCCAGTGCCACGATCCCGCCCACCGGGGAAGACTGGTTCGAGGTGCGTCGCTGAGCGGGCCGATGGCTGGAGCCGGCTTCTGGGGGGAGATGGTGGGCTTTGCCCTGGCCATCGCCTGCAGCCCCGTTCACATCGGGCTGCTGCTGCTGCTGCTGCTGCTCGGGCCACGGCCCCTGCGACGCGGTGGCTGGTTCGTGGCGGCCTGGCTGCTCACCGCCTGGCTGGAACTGGCGCTGCTGCTGGGGGTGGGCCATGGCCTGGTGCTCAACATGAGCAAGGGCGCCGACCATCGCACCGGGCTCGACCTGTTGGCGGCCGGCGGGCTGCTGGCGCTGGGGCTCAACGCCCTGCTGGCCGGTCAGGCCGATGCGGGGCCGGTATGGGAGCGGCGCCTCGACAGATTCGCCGCCCTGGGTCTGGCGCCGCTGATCGGCCTGAGCATCCTGCTGCAGGTGATCACTCCCGACGATCTCTTCCTGTACGCCAAGGCCGCCGGGTCGATGCTGGCGGCCGGCCTCGACAGGGC
>JBJTUJ010000181.1:0-4007 GCA_046080685.1 Cyanobium sp.
TAGATGGGGGGATGGCCCTAGGTTCCCCTGAATGGCACCGGAGCGGCCACTGGCATGCGCAAGATCTTTGTCCTGGACACCAACGTTCTGCTCCATGACCCCCAGGCCATCACCCGCTTCGAGGACAACCACGTGGTGGTGCCGATCGAGGTGGTGGAGGAGATCGACCGCTTCAAGCGCGATCCCTCGGAGAAGGGCCGAAACGCTCGCCAGGTCTCGCGTCTGCTCGATGAACTGCGGGAGCGGGGCAACCTCTCCGAGGGGGTGCCGATCGACGAGAGCAGCGGCGGCACCCTGCAGGTGGTGTTCTGCCGCAGTGAGACCCTGGCCCAGCTGCCACCTGAGCTGAAGTCCGGGAACGGCGACAACAACATCCTCGCGGTGGCCCTCGAGCAGCGCATGCACGAGGTGATGGGCAGCCAGCCCCCCGTGGTGCTCGTTACCAAGGACACCAACCTGCGGATCAAGGCCGATGCGGTGGGCCTCACCGCCCAGGACTACACCACCGACAAGGTGGATCTCGCCGATCTCTATCCGGGCTTCTGCGAGCTGTGGGTGAGCGCCGACCAGATCGACCGGGTGAAGGGAGAGGGGGGGCTGCCGCTGGCGGAACTGCCGGAAGGCAGCGGCGGGCCCGCGGGTCTCCAGGCCAATGAGGGGGTGACGCTGGTGGACCAGCTGCAGCCCAACCACACCCTGCTGGCCCGCTTCGACGCCCGCAGCGCAGCCCTGCTGCCGCTGCAGAAGGCGCCGAAGGTGCGGCTGGGGCGGATCCAGCCCCGCAACCGGGAGCAGACCTTCGCCCTCGACCTGCTGCTTGACGCCGCGGTGCAACTGGTGACCCTGGTGGGCAAGGCCGGCACCGGCAAGACCCTGCTGGCCCTGGCAGCCGGCCTGCACCAGGTGGCGGATGAGCGCCTCTATGACCGGCTGTTGGTGACCCGGCCCGTGATCCCGCTCGGCAAGGAGATCGGGTTTCTGCCCGGGGATCTGGAGGAGAAGATGGGCCCCTGGATGCAACCGATCATCGACAATCTCGACTATCTGCTGGGGGGTGAGGAGTCGGCCCACCCGACCCGCGGCGGCCACCGCGCCCCCCGCAGCAGCTGGGCCGATCTCAAGGGGATGGGGTTGCTGGAGGTGGAGGCGATCAGCTACATCCGCGGCCGCTCGATTCCGCGCAAGTTCATGGTGGTGGACGAGGCCCAGAACCTCACGCCCCACGAGGTGAAGACGATCGTGACCCGGGTGGGCGAAGGCACCAAGATCGTGTTCACCGGCGATCCCTATCAGATCGACAATCCCTACGTGGATGCCGAGAGCAATGGCCTCACCTGGCTGGTGGAGCGCTTCAAGGGCCAGGGCCTGGCCGGCCATGTGACCCTGATGCGCGGCGAGCGCTCGGAGCTGGCCGAGCTGGCGGCGAACCTGCTCTGAGTCGCCACCCCCCTCCCTTCCCCCTGCACCCTTCCCTTCCCGTGCGTCCGATGGTCCGCCGACCCCTGCCTGTCCTGATGGTGCTTGCCGGCCTGGTTCTTCCCTGCCTCCCGGCGGCCGTGGCCGGCCCGGTTGGCCCCACGCCGCCGACCGGCTCCACTGGGGCAGCCCCGATCCCGGCTGCGGCCGATGCGGCCTTCACCTACACCAAGCCCGACACCAGGGATCTGGTGGCGTTTGTGGAAGCCGCCGCCGCGGCTGTGGCCCGCGAAGGGGAGGCGGTGTTCCCCGCCTTCCGCCAGCGGGGAGGACCCTGGTTCCAGGGTGAGCGCTACGTGTTCGTGCTGAGCCCTGAAGGCCAGCGCATCGTCTATCCCCCCGATCCGCAGGAGGAGGGAAACAACCTGGCCCGCGAAATGGACATCGCCGGCAAGCCTTTCGGCCGGATGCTGGTGGAGCGGGCCGGGGATCCGGTGGGCCGGGGCTGGGTGCACTACCAGTGGCGGCGTCCCGGAGCCCATGAGCGCCGGCCGGTGTGGAAGAGCACCTACGTGGTGCGGGTGCAGGCCCCCTCCGGCCGCACCTATCTGGTGGGCAGCGGCCTGTACGAGGCGCCGATGGAGCGGGCGTTCGTGATCCAGGAGGTGAATGCCGCTGCGGATCTGCTGCAGCGCCAGGGGCGGGCGGCCTTACCGGTGCTGCGGGATCGGCGCGAACGCTTCAGCTTCCGCGACACCTACGTGTTTGTGAACACGCCCAAGGGGGTGGAGGTGGTGAATCCGGGGTTCCCGGATCTGGAAGGCAAGAATCTGATCGATCTGCGCGATGCCTCGGGAGCGCCGATGGTGCGCTACTACATCGACCTGGCGCTGCAGCAGGGTTCGGGCTGGACTACCTACTGGTGGCCCCAGCCCGATGCCTCCCGGCTGCCCCTGCGCAAGGTGGCCTATGTGCGCAAGGTGGTGACCCCGGAGGGCGAGACCCTGATCGTGGGCTCGGGCATCTACGAGCAGCCCTAGATCGCCCTAGACCATCCTCTCGGGCTTGACGCAGCGGTCGAAGGTTTCGGCGTCGATCACCCCCAGGGCCAGGGCCGCTTCCCGCAGGCTCAGGCCCTGCCGATGGGCGTGGCGGGCGATCTCGCTGGCCCGGTCGTAGCCGATGGCCGGGGTGAGGGCCGTCACCAGCATCAGGCTCCGCTCCAGCTGCTCGGCGATGCGCACCCGGTCGGCCCGCAGCCCGCTGATGCAGAACTCCCGGAAGGCATGGCAGCCGCCCCGCAGCAGTTCGATGCTCTCGAGCAGGTTGTGGGCGATCAGGGGCTTGTAGACGTTGAGCTCGAAGTTCCCCTGGCTGGCGGCCATCTGCACGGCCGTGTTGTGGCCCATCACCTGCACGGCGAGCATCGTCAGGCTTTCGCACTGGGTGGGATTCACCTTGCCCGGCATGATCGAGGAACCGGGTTCGTTCTCCGGCAGGACCAGTTCGCCGAGGCCGCAGCGGGGGCCGCTGGCGAGCCAGCGCACGTCGTTGGCGATCTTGATCAGGCTGCCCGCCAGCACCGTGAGGGCGCCGTGGGCGGCCGCGAGCGGCTCGTGACCGGCGAGCGCCTGGAACTTGTTGGGCGCGCTGGTGAAGGGCAGGCCGATGCGCTCGGCCAGCCGGGCCGCCACCGCCACCCCGAAGCCGGCCGGGGCGTTGAGGCCCGTTCCCACCGCCGTGCCGCCGATGGCCAGCTGGCGAACCTGGGGCAGCAGGGCCCGAAGCCCTTCGAGGGCCAGCTCGAGCTGGGCCACCCAGCCCCCGAACTCCTGCCCGAGGGTGAGCGGCACGGCGTCCTGCAGGTGGGTGCGGCCGATCTTGACCACACCGGCGAACTCCTCGGCACGCTGCCGCAGGGCCTCGGCGAGGGCCTCGACGGACGGGATCAGCCGGCGCTCCAGACCCACAGCCACCGCGATATGCATCGCCGTGGGGAAGGTGTCGTTGCTCGACTGGCTGAGGTTGACGTGGTCGTTGGGATGGATCGGGCTCTTGCTGCCCAGCACCCCTCCGGAGCGGGCGATCGCCCAGTTGGCGATCACTTCGTTGGCGTTCATGTTGGTCTGGGTGCCGGAGCCCGTCTGCCAGACCCGCAGGGGGAATTCAGCATCGAGGTCGCCCCGGGACACCGCCTCGGCAGCGGCCACGATCGCCGCGGCTCGATCGGCATCGAGCAGGCCCTGGCTGGCATTCACCTCGGCGCAGGCGGCCTTGAGCTCGCCGAAGGCGTGCACGATCGCCAGGGGCATGCGCACGCCGAAGGGGAAGTAGCGCAGGGAGCGCTGGGTCTGGGCCCCCCACAGCCGCTCGGTCGGCACCTCCACCGAGCCGAGGCTGTCGCGTTCGGTGCGGGTGGCCGCCCCGGGATCCCCGGGGTGGGCGGAGGGAGCACCTGCCGTCATCGGCTCACCACTTCGCGGTTCAGTTCGTTGAACGACTGCAGGTCGGAGCCCGGCTGGTTCTCCGGCAGGGGGATGCCGGTGGCCTTGCTGATCGCCGCATCGATGCGGCCGATGTCCACGGCCCCC
>JBJTUJ010000182.1:0-13671 GCA_046080685.1 Cyanobium sp.
GTAGGCATACACCGTGGCCCCAGCGGCGTCGCCGTTGCTGGCAGCCAGCTGGGGTACCAGGTCATGGCCGTGGAAGAGGTTGTCGCCCAGCACCAGGGCCGCGGGCGCCCCGGCGAGGAAGTCGGCGCCGATCAGGAAGGCCTGGGCCAGCCCATCCGGGCTGGGCTGCACCGCATAGGCGATCGTCATGCCCCAGGTGCTGCCATCGCCCAGCAGCCGCTCAAAGGCCTCGAGGTCGTGCGGGGTGGTGATGATCAGCACCTCACGAATCCCAGCCAGCATCAGAGTGCTGAGCGGGTAATAGATCATCGGCTTGTCGAACACCGGCAGCAGCTGCTTACTGAGCGCCTGGGTGATCGGATGCAGGCGGGTGCCGCTGCCCCCGGCCAGGATGATGCCCTTGCGGTGCTGACTCACGCGTCTGGCGATGCTGCAGCGATGTTCGCACGCGACGTTGGCCACAGGCACCCCGATGGTGCATGATGGCTCTGTCGGCGGCGATGTCGCCCGGAATGCCCGCCATGGCCGGCGCTCTGCGGATGTAGCTCAGTGGTAGAGCATCTCCTTGCCAAGGAGAGGGTCGAGAGTTCGAATCTCTTCATCCGCTTGATTCCGATCACCACCGCTTTCGTCCAGAAGGGAAGATCTCAGGTTGTCAGGCTTCAGCGCCCATGAGCCTTGAGCACGGTCTTCACCGTCTTGAGCATGATCAGCAGGTCAAGGGCCAGGCCCCAGTGGCGCAGGTAGTAGAGGTCGTAGCTGAGCTTGAGCTCGGCCTCCTCGACGCTGGCGGCATAGGGGGCGCACACCTGCGCCCAGCCGCTCAGGCCCGGCGGCATCCAGTGACGCTTGCGGTAGTGCGGAATGCGCTGCTCGAGCTCGTGCTCCAGTTCCGGACGCTCGGGACGCGGGCCGATCAGGCTCATGTCGCCGCGCAGCACGTTGAGAAGCTGGGGCAGCTCATCGAGCCGTATCCGACGCAGGAAGGAGCCGATGCGGGTGATGCGGGAATCGCCGCGCAAGGTCCATGTGGCGGGTGCATCGGGATCCGCCTGGCGCATCGTGCGCAGCTTGTAGAGGCGGAAGCGGTGGCCCATCAGGCCGCTGCGGTCCTGCACGTAGAACACCGGCCCCCGGTCGTCCAGCCAGATCAGCAGCCCCGCCACCAGCATCAGGGGCAGGGTCGCGAGCAGCAGCAGCAGCGCCAGCGTGATGTCGGCGCTGCGCTTGAACTGGCGCTGCACGCTCAGAGAGTCCGACCAGGGCAGATCCTCCGGGCCGAGAGCCTCTTCGGGCAGATGGGCGGGCAACAGCCGCTGCTGCTGCCGTTCGGCCAGCTCCAGCACACTGAGGGCACCGGCCTTACGGGAGCGGCTCAGCCACCACAACTGCAGGCGCACGGCCAGGGCCCAAAGGCTGAGGCCGCTGAGCAACATCAGCTGAACGCGGCGGTGCCCCAGGGTGAAGCTGGGTGGCAAGTGGAACAGCCAGTAGGCCAGCACCACCAACAGGACCATGGCCAGGGCCGCCACCCCCAGGCGCAGCAGCAGCTGGCCCAGATCCAGGCGGGGCCAGCGCAGCAGCGTGTAGCTGCCGAACAGCCAGTTCAGCGCGATGTAGACGAGGCCGAACGACAGCAGCCAGTCCGGATGGTGCAGCAGGTCGCTGCCCTTGAAGCGATCCAGCAGGGCGGCAAGGCCGATGATGCCTAGTAGATCCAGCCCAGCGCAGAGCAGCAGGACCTGGCGAGGCTTCGGCCACAACACAGCATCAGGGCAGCGATGCCATCAAGCTGCCCATTTCCAGGGCCTGCAGGCCATAGCTCCAGCCCAGGTTGCTCTTGATGCCGGCGCGCTCCAGGGCCTGTTGCAGGGTGTCGGTGGTGAGGACACCGAAGATCACCGGCACGCCGGTGTCGCGGGCCACGGCCGCCACCCCTTTGCTCACCTCGGCCACCACCACATCGAAATGGGGTGTGTCGCCACGGATCACGGCCCCCAGGGTGATCACCACCTGGTATCGACCGCTGGCCGCCAAACGCTGGGCCACCAGCGGAATCTCGAAACTGCCCGGCACCCAGGCCACATCCAGCTGGGAAGCGGCGGCATCGGTGTCGATGCCATGGCGCCCCAGGCAATCCAGGCAGCCGCTGAGCAACTTGCCCGTCACAAGATCGTTGAACCGGGCTACAACCACGGCGATCCGCAGGGACGCCGTATCGGTGAAACGACCTTCGAAAACCGTCAAGGACTCAGACCACGAAGTAACTTACGCCCCAGTTGAGCAGCACCAGAGCCACCCAGGCGGCGCCGCCGATCAGGATCAGCCGGTTGGAGCGCCCGCTGTCCTCGCTGCTGGCGTAGAGCACCGGTACCGCCACGATCAGGGCGAAGGACAGCACCACCAAAGCCAGAACGGTGAGGGTGTTGAGGATCTGCATGGATGGGGAGGCTCGCCGGCCGTATCAGGCAGTGAGCGGATTCTCACACGACGGCTCGGCCCTGCCGCAGGCCGCGGCGACCATCCGTCACAAGTTGTGGGGAGGGGGGCGAGGGGAAGGAGACGGACCAGCCGCAGCCGACACCACCAGTGGTGCCCCTTAGGATGATTAACCTCCATCCCCAGTGCCATGGCGGCGCGTCCGGCGGCCCCGAGCCATGCGGCCGATCAGCAGCTGTCCCTGGTGGCCGATCTTGGCCTGCCGGAGCCGCCGCCTCCCGTCGCCCACGGCGAGGCGGAGACCATGGTGAGCGACGACGACAGCCTGAGTGCCGATGGGGCCGCCCGCCCCCGAGAGCGCTCAAGGCCGGCCCGGCTCGCCGCGGAGGGGCCCGCCGCTGCCGAGCCGCCTGCAGCCGAAATCCAGCCAGCCAGCGACAGCGAAGCGGACTCCGACCTACCGCGCTGGCACCACCACAGCCTCGTCGACGTGGCGGCCCTGCCGCCGGTGCTGCGCCACTACGTGGAGCTCAAGGCCGCCCACCCGGAGCGGGTGCTGCTCTACCGGCTTGGCGACTTCTACGAGTTCTTCTTCGAGGACGCGATCCTGCTCTCACGCCTGCTGGAACTCACCCTCACCGGCAAGGAGGCGGGCAAAACGATCTGCCGGGTGCCGATGGCGGGCATCCCGTATCACGCGGCCGAGCGGTACTGCGCCGAGCTGGTGCGCCGCGGCCTCAGTGTGGCCCTCTGCGACCAGCTCGAGACCACGCCCGCCAAGGGGGCCCTGCTGCGCCGCGACATCACCCGCGTGCTCACCCCGGGCACAGTGCTCGAGGAGGGGATGCTGGCAGCCCGCCGCAACAACTGGCTCTGCGCGGTGGTACTGGAGGCGAGCGGCTGCGGCGGCCGCTGGGGTCTGGCGGTCGCGGACGCCAGCACCGGCGAGTTCCGCGTCACCGAGCGCGAGGGGAGCGCGGCCCTGCACCAAGAGCTGCTGCAGGTGGAGGCCGCCGAGGTGATCCGGCCCGAGCCAAGCGCATCCGGCGAAGCCACGCCCGCCTGGTGCCCCGATGGACACCGGCTCACGACCCTGCCCCGCACACCCTTCGAGGCCCCGGAGGCCCGCGCCCGGCTGCTGGAGCGCTTCCGACTCGCCAGCCTCGAGGGTCTGGGCCTGGGTGAGGCGCCGCTGGGGTTGCGGGCGGCGGGGGGGCTACTGGCCTATCTCGATGCCACCCAGACCTGCATCCCCCTCGACCCACCCACCGTCTGGCATGCCGAAGACCGGCTTGTGCTCGACGCCCAGACGCGCCGCAACCTCGAACTCACCCGCACCCAGCTGGGCGGCGCCCTGCACGGCTCCCTGCTCTGGGCCCTGGACCGTACCGCCACCGCCATGGGCGGTCGCCGCCTGCGGCGCTGGATCGAGGCCCCCCTGGTGAACCGCGCCCGGATCCTGAGGCGCCAGGAGGGGGTGAGCGAACTGGTGGAGCAGCGAACGCTGCGGCTGGCTGTACGCCGGCTGCTACGGCCGATGGGCGATCTGGAGCGGCTGGCGGGGCGGGCGGGGGCCGGCAGCGCCTCAGCCCGCGACCTGGTGGCCCTCGCCGACGGACTGGAGCGCCTGCCGCGGCTGGCCGCCCTGATGCGCGAAGCCCACAGCGAAGCCCTTGCCGCCCTGGGCCGTCCCTGGCCGGAGCTGGACGCCGTCGCCGCAGAGCTGCGCCATCACCTCGTGGAAACGCCGCCGCTCAGCCTCAGTGAAGGCGGCCTGATCCATGACGGCGTCGACCCGCTGCTGGACGGCCTGCGTAACCAGCTAGACGACCAGGACGCCTGGCTGATCGAGCAGGAGGCCCTGGAGCGCCAGGCCAGCGGCAACCCCAACCTGCGGCTTCAGTACCACCGCACCTTCGGCTATTTCCTGGCCGTGAGCCGGGCGCGCGCCAGCGCCGTGCCCGACCACTGGATCCGCCGCCAGACCCTGGCCAATGAGGAGCGCTTCGTCACACCCTCCCTCAAGGGGCGGGAGGGTCGCATCCTGCAGCTGAAGGCCCGCACCGCCCAGCGTGAGTATGAGCTGTTCACCGACCTGCGCAGCCGGGTGGGCGCCCAGACGGCTTCGATCCGCGCCGCCGCCCGCCTGGTGGCCGAACTCGATGCGCTGGCCTCCCTGGCGGAGGTGGCCGCCACCTGTGGCTATGGGCGCCCCGAACTCCTCGAAGGACGCGAGCTCACGATCGAGGCGGGCCGCCACCCCGTGGTGGAGCAGCTGCTGGTGGAGCAGCCCTTCACCTCCAATGACCTGCGGCTAGGGGCGGGGGCGGAAGCAGAGGCAGAGGCGACCCCCGACCTGCTGGTGCTCACCGGCCCCAACGCCAGCGGCAAGAGCTGCTATTTGCGCCAGACGGGCCTGCTGCAGCTGATGGCGCAGATCGGCAGTTGGATCCCGGCCCGCTCGGCGCGCATCGGCATCGCCGACCGGATCTTCACCCGCGTCGGCGCCGTCGACGACCTGGCCAGCGGCCAATCCACCTTCATGGTGGAGATGGCCGAAACGGCCAACATCCTTCACCACGCCACGGGCCGCTCCCTGGTGCTGCTCGATGAGATCGGGCGCGGCACCGCCACCTTCGATGGCCTCTCGATCGCCTGGGCCGTGGCGGAGCACCTGGCCACCGCGATCGGCGCCCGCACGATCTTCGCCACCCACTACCACGAGCTCAGCGAACTGGCCGAGCTGCTCAGCAACGTGGGCACGGCCCAGGTGCTGGTGGAGGAGACGGGCGACGATCTGGTGTTCCTGCACCGGGTCGTGCGCGGCGGGGCGAGCCGCAGCTACGGCATCGAGGCCGCCCGGTTGGCGGGCGTGCCGGCCTCGGTGGTGCTGCGGGCGCGGCAGGTGCTGGGGCGGATCGAAGCCAACAGCCACGTGGCCGTGGGTCTTCAGGCGGCCTGATCCAGCCAGGCCCGGCGCAGCAGGGCATTGACCGCCGCGGCCACCAGGCCCGCTCCTCCCCGGCTGCCGTCCAGCCGGATCTGGGGCAGGCCGCTCAGCTCCAGCCGCCGCTTGCTCTCCGCCACCCCCACGAACCCCACGGGCATGCCGATCACCAGGGCGGGAGGAGCGGCCCCAGCCGCCACGAGCTCCAGCAGCCGATCGAGGGCGGTGGGGGCGCTGCCCACGAGCACCACCGCCCCGGGGTGGGCCGCAAGGGCCCGCTCCATCCCCTCGGCGCTGCGGGTGCCGCCGGCGGGGGCGCGCTCAGGGGCCCAGGCCAGCACCCCATGCACCGGGTTGGCGAAGGTGCGCCGGGCCATCGGCGCCACGGCCGCCGCCGCCATCGCCGTGTCGGTGAGGATCGTCGTGCCGCCGGCGAGGGCCGCCATGCCAGCCGCACAGGCCTCCGGGGAACAGACCAGATCGCCGGCGAGGGTGAGGTCGCCGCTGCTGTGCACCAACCGCTCCAGCAGCTCCTGCTCCACCCCTTCGAGGCCGGTGGGACCGAGCCATCCGCGGATGCGGCGCACGCTTTCCGTGAAGATCGGATGGTCGAAGTCGCTCACGCCCCCGCTGCCCTGATGCCGGTCCATCTCTACTGGGGAGACGATGAGGCCGCCCGCACCCGGGCGGTGGAGGCGCTGGTGGAGCGGCTGGTGGATCCGGCCTGGGCCCAGGTCAACCTCAGCCGACTCGACGGCAGCGACGCCGGCCAGGCGGGCCAGGCCCTCGAGGAGGCGCGCACCCCGCCGTTCGGCGCCGGGGCGCGGGTGGTGCTGCTGCAGCGGAGCCCCTTCTGCGCCGCCTGTCCGGCGGAGCTGGCGAGCCGGCTGGAGGCCAGCCTCGAGCTGATCCCCCCCGAAGGGCATCTAGTGCTGGTGAGCCCCGGCAAGCCGGACGCCCGCCTGCGCACCACCAAGGCCCTGCGGGCCGTGGCCGACGAGAAGAGCTTCGTGCTGCCGGCGGTATGGGACGGCGAGGGCCTGCTGGATCTGGTGCAGCGAACCGCCGGCGAGCTGGGGCTCCGCCTGGAACCGGCGGCGGCCGAGGCCCTGAGCGAGGCGATCGGCAGCGACAGCGCCCGACTGGCCAGCGAACTGGAGAAGCTCGCCCTGTTCGGCGGCGACGCCCCGATCACTGTGGGGGCCGTGGAGGCGCTGGTGGGGGGGCGGGCCACCAGCTCCCTGGCGGTGGGGGACGCCCTGCTGGCCCGGCGGCCCGCCGATGCGATCGCTCAGGTGGATGCCCTGCTGGCAGCCAACGAACCGGCCCTGCGGATCGTGGCGGCCCTCAGCGGCCAGATCCGGGGCTGGCTTTGGGTGTCGCTGCTGGAGGCCAGTGGCGAGCGGGACGTGGCCGTGATCGCCAAGGCCGCCGGCATCGGCAACCCGAAGCGGATCTACGTGCTGCGCCGCCAGATCCAGGGGCGGCCCGCGGCCCAGCTGCTGAGGCTGCTGGGGCAGGTGCTGGAGGTGGAAGCGGCCCTCAAGCGCGGCGCCGATCCGGCCGATGCCTTCCGCGACGGCTTCCTGCTCGGTCCCGACGGCCACCGATAATCGCGCCCACTGCCGCATCGACGCCGGGAATGGCCCTGCTGGTTCAGAAGTTCGGGGGCACCTCGGTGGCCGATGTGGAACGCATCCAGACGGTGGCCCGCCGGATCGCCGCCTGCCGGGAGGAGGGGCACGAACTGGTGATCGTGGTCTCGGCCATGGGCCACACCACCGACGAGCTCACGGGCCTGGCCTGGGCGATCACCGCCGATCCGCCCAAGCGGGAGATGGACATGCTGCTGGCCACCGGCGAGCAGGTGTCGATCGCCCTGCTGTCGATGGCCCTCCATGCCCAGGGGGTTCCGGCGGTGTCGATGACCGGCACCCAGGCCGGCATCGTCACCGAGTCGTCGCACGGGCGGGCCCGCATCCTCGAGGTGCGCACCGAGCGCCTGCGGCGCCTGCTCGACGACGGCCAGGTGGTGGTGGTGGCGGGCTTTCAGGGCACCAGCAGCGGCACCGCCGGCACCCCGGAGATCACCACCCTGGGCCGGGGGGGTTCCGACACCTCGGCGGTGGCCCTGGCGGCGGCCCTGGGGGCCGACGCCTGTGAGATCTACACCGATGTGCAGGGGGTGCTCACCACCGATCCGCGCAAGGTGCCGGACGCCCAGCTGATGACCACGGTGAGCTGCGACGAGATGCTGGAGCTCGCCAGCCTGGGGGCGGCGGTGCTGCACCCGCGGGCCGTGGAGATCGCCCGCAACTACGGCGTGCCGCTGCGGGTCCGCTCCAGCTGGAGCGACGATGCCGGCACCCTGCTCACCAGCGGCAGGGCCCGCCCGATCGGCAGCGAGGGGCTGGAGCTGGGCAAGCCCGTCGACGGGGCGGAGCTGGAGACCGCCCAGGCGGTGCTGGCCCTCTCCCACGTGCCTGACCGCCCCGGGGTGGCGGCCACCCTGTTCGAGGCCCTCGGCGCCGCCGGACTGAACATCGACCTGATCGTGCAGGCCACCCACGAGGGCACCAGCAACGACATCGCCTTCACCCTGCCCGCCGCCGATGGCCCCCGGGCCGAGGCGGTGTGCCGTTCGGTGCTGGATGGGATGGGGGCCGAGGGGGCCCGCCTGATCGCCGAGACCGGCATGGCCAAGCTGAGCATCGCCGGGGCCGGAATCATGGGCCGGCCCGGTGTGGCCGCCCGGCTGTTCGACACCCTTGCCCGCCTTGGCATCAACCTGCGGCTGATCGGCACCAGCGAGGTGAAGGTGAGCTGCCTGGTGGACGGCAGCCAGGGCGCCAAGGCCCTGCGGGCGGCGGCCGACGCCTTCGAACTGAACGAAAGCCAGCTCCGCGACGGGCCGATCCCCTGCCGCCCGGAGGATCCGGCCGTGCGGGGCGTGGCCCTCGACCGGGACCAGGTGCAGGTGGTGGTCCGGGGCGTGCCGGACCGTCCCGGCACGGCGGCCGCCATCTGCCGCTCCCTGGCCGATTCCGGGATCAGCCTCGACGCGATCGTGCAGTCGGAGCGCACCCATGGAGAGCCGGACAGCCTCTGCCGTGACATGAGCTTCACCCTGCGGCGCGACGACCGCCCGGGGGCCGAGCGCGCCCTGGCGGTGGTGCTGGCGGGCTGGCCCGGCGCCCGCTTCGAGGAGGGCCCGGCGATCGCCCGGGTGAGCGCGGTGGGGGCGGGGATGGCCTGCACCGCCGGAACGGCGGCGCGGATGTTCCGCTGCCTGGCCGACGCCGGCATCAACATCGAGCTGATCGCCACCAGCGAGATCCGCACCAGCTGCGTGGTGGCCGAGGCCGACGGGGTGCGGGCCCTGCAGGCGGTGCACGATGCCTTCCAGCTCGGCGGCGAGATCCGCCATCAGGCCCAGGGCAGCGAAGCCCCGGTCTGAGGCCGGGATCAGACAATCAAGCCGGGATCAGGCCCTCAGAAAGGTTCGGGCGCTCAGCGGCGGCCCTCGCGGTGCATCCAGCTGATCCAGTCGGCGGAGATCCCCTTGGGGCAGGCCGCCTCGCACTCCAGATGGCTGCTGCAGCCGCCGAAGCCCTCGGCCGCCATCCGCTGCTGCAGCGCCACCGCCCGCCGCGTGCGCTCCGGCTGCCCCTGGGGCAGCTGGCCCAGGTGGGCGAGCTTGGCCGCCACGAACAGGCTGGCCGAGGCGTTGCGGCAGCTGGCCACACAGGCGCCGCAGCCGATGCAGGTGGCGGTGTCGAAGGCGGAGGCGGCCTGGTCGCGGCCGATCAGCAGGGCGTTGGCATCCGGAGCCTGACCCGCGTTCACCGAGCAGTAGCCGCCCGCCGCCAGGATCCGATCGAAGGCCGAGCGATCCACCCCCAGGTCCTGCACCACGGGGAAGGCGCGGGCCCGGAACGGCTCCAGCACCAGGGTTGCGCCATCGGGGAAGTGGCGCAGGTAGAGCTGGCAGACGCTGGTGCGGGCCCGGGGGCCGTGGGCCTGGCCGTTCACCAGGAAGCCGCAGGAGCCGCAGATGCCCTCGCGGCAGTCGTGGTCGAAGCCCACGGGCCGCCGGCCTTCCCCCACCAACCGCCCGTTCAGCAGGTCGAGGGCCTCGAGCAGCGACAGATCCGGGGAGAGCCCCTCCAGCCGATGGTCCTCGAAGGCACCGGGGCTGGCGGGGTCGGCCTGGCGCCAGATCCGCAGGGTGAGCGAGAGGAAACCGACCATCGATCCGTGAGGCGGGATCAGCGGGAGCGAGTCCATGATGCAGCCATTCACCCGCGGCAGTCCCTGAGGCCGCGTCCGAGACCTCCGCCACACCCACCATCGCAAGCCTGGAGCAGGGCGAGCGCCCCTTCGTGCTGGCGGATCACATGGGCCGGGTGGTGGGCCTGAACCCGGCCTTCACCCGCACCTTCGGCTGGAGCCTCGAATCGCTGGAGGGTCAGCCCCTCAGCCTGATCCCGCGGGAGGCTTACCAGATGTCGCATCAGCTGGGCTTCTCCCGCTTCCAGGCCACCGGGCACCCCACGATCCTGGCCCACCCCCTGCGGCTGGCCACGATCTGCAGCGACGGCCGCACGATCGTATCCGAGAACTTCATCCTGGCTGAGCAGCGGTAGGGGGAGTGGCTGTTCGGAGCCACCCTCACGCCCCTGGAGGAGGACTCCGAGATGTCATGAGCGGGACGACCTCCCCCGGGGACGATGCCGTCCTGATCCGAGAACTGCGGAACACCCTGGGCCGGCTGGAAGCGGCCCTGGCCACGATCGATGACGCCCTGGTGATCACCACGGGCCGATCTGGCGATGTACGAAGCCAAGACCCGCCGCGGTCGGGGCGTGGCCTGCTACGACGAGGCCATCGATCAGAACGTGCGCCGGGCGATCCTGCTGCGCCGCCGCTTGGAGCGGGCGATCGAGAACGACGACCTGACCCTCCCCTACCAGCGGATCGTCGATCTCCGCGACGGCCGCACGGCGGGCCTGGAAGCCCTGGTGCGGCTGCCCGGACCCGACGACACGGTGATCCTGCCCGGCGACTTCATCCCGCTCTCGGAGCGCACCGGCCTGATCTTCAGCCTGGGGCACTGGGTGCTGGAGCGGGTGCTGCTCGACCTTCAGCAGCTGGGCCCGCGGGCTGCCGGCTGCCGGGTGTCGGTGAACATGAGCCCGCTGGAGCTGCGGCGGGAAGGCTTCGCCGCGGCGATCCTCGAGCGGATCCGGCGCCGGGAGGTGTCCCCGCAGCGCCTGGCGATCGAGGTGACGCAGAGCATGCTGATCGAGCGGCCGGATCGCACCAGCCGCGAACTGCAACTGCTGCGCGACGCCGGCGTGCAGGTGCACCTCGACGACTTCGGCAGCGGCTACTCGAGCATGTCCTGGCTGGCCCGCCTGCCGATCGATGCCGTGAAGATCGATCGCAGCTTCATCGCCGAGGGGAACCGGGATCCGCGCAAGGCCCGCGTGCTGGAGGCCATGGTGCATCTGGCCCGCGACCTGGAGCTGGAGGTGGTGGCCGAGGGATCGAGACCGAGGAACAGGAGCAGCGCATGCTCCGGCTCGGCTGCGGGCTCGGCCAGGGCTGGCGCTTCGGGCGGCCCTGCCCGGACATCCTTGAGGCCCTGGGGACGGCCGACGGAGATCTCAGCGGTAGTCGCGTCGAGCTGGTCTGACGCTGGTGAAGGCCAGCGGTTCCGCGTGGCGCACGGGTTCGGCACCCGCGCGATGCTCCCAGACGGCGATGTGGCAGAAGCGCTCGTCGTCCCGCAGGGCCTCGCCGTCCTCGGTGCGGTGCTCCTGGCGGAAATGGGCGCCACACGACTCCTCGCGGGCCAGGGCATCGCGCAGCATCAGCTCGGCGAGGCCGAACAGATCCTCCACCCGCAGGGCCTTCTCCAGTTCGGGATCGATCGCCGTGCCGTGATCGGGCAGGGCCAGCTCCTCGGCGAAGGCTGCCTGCAGCTGCGCCAGGTCCCCGAGGGCCTGGCGCAGCCGCGGGCCGGTGCGGCTGATGCCGCAGGCATCGATCATCAGCTGGCCGAGAGCCCGGTGGAAGTCATCCACCGGCCGGCTGCCCCCCGCCGCCCGCAGGGCCGAAATCCGCTGGGCCACCGCCGCCAGCGCCTCCCGGCAGGCGGGATGGTCGCCAGTGACGGGGGGCAGGGGATGGGAGGCAAGCCAGGCCGGCACCGTGGCCGGGGCGATGAAGGTGCCGTCGGCGAGACCCTGCATCAGGGCGCTGGCGCCGAGGCGGTTGGCGCCGTGCTCGGAGAAGTTCGCCTCCCCCAGCACGAACAGGCCGGGGATCGTGCTCATCAGCCGGTAGTCCACCCAAAGTCCGCCCATCGTGTAGTGGGGGGCGGGATAGATGCGCAGCGGTGTGGTGAGCGGATCGTCGCCGGTGATGCGCTCGTACATCTCCAGCAGGTTGCCGTAGCGGGCCACGATCGCGCCACGGCCCTCGCGGGCGATCGCATCGGCCAGATCGAGATACACCCCCTGGCCGCCGCTGCGCCCGCGGGGGCCCACGCCACGGCCCTCGAGGCAGAGCTCCCGGGCACGGCGCGAGGCCAAGTCGCGGGGGACCATGTTGCCGAAGCTCGGGTACTGGCGCTCCAGGAAGTAGTCGCGCTCGTGCTCGGGAATCCGCTCCGGCGGACGGTCGTCGCCGACCCGCGCCGGCAGCCACACCCGCCCGTCGTTGCGGAGGCTCTCGCTCATCAGCGTGAGCTTGCTCTGGAAGGCGTCGCCGGGGGGGATGCAGGTGGGATGGATCTGGGTGAAGCAGGGATTGGCGAACAGCGCCCCCTGCAGATGGGCCCGCCAGATCGCCGTGGCGTTGCTCTTCAGCGCATTGGTGGAGAGGTGGTAGACGTTCGAATAGCCACCGCTCGCCAGCAGCACGGCATGGGCGGTGAACGTCTCGAGGGCGCCGCTGCGCTGGTCGCGGCACACCACACCGCGGGCGACGCCATCCACCACGATCAGCTCGAGCATGTCGCGGCGGGTGAGCAGCTCCACCCGGCCGGCCTCCACTTGGCGCAGCAGCGCACCGGTGGCGCCATAGAGCAGTTGCTGCCCGGTCTGGCCGCGGGCGTAGAAGGTGCGGCTCACCTGGGTGCCGCCGAAACTGCGGTTGGCCAGGGTGCCGCCGTACTCACGGGCGAAGGGCACGCCCTGGGCCACGCAGTGGTCGATGATCGCGAGGCTGAGTTCGGCCAGGCGATGGCAGCCCGCCTCGCGGGCCCGGAAGTCGCCCCCCTTCACCGTGTCGCGGAACAGCCGTTCGATGCTGTCGCCGTCGTTGGCATCGTTGCGGGCGGCGTTGATGCCCCCCTGGGCCGCCACCGAGTGGGCCCGCCGCGGACTGTCGTGGTAGGTGACCAGCCGCACCCGGTAGCCCTGCTCGGCCAGGGTGGCGGCGGCCGAGGCGCCCGCCAGGCCGCTGCCCACCACCAGGATCGTGAAGCGGCGGCGGTTCCCCGGCGCCACCAGCGGCAGGCCGTCGCGGCAGCGCTGCCAGGCGGTGGCAACAGGGCCGCCGGGCAGCTGGGGATCCAGTCGCGCCGAGGACTGGCTCATGCCGCCGCGACCCGCAGGAGCAGGGTGAGAAGCAGGAAGCCGCCGCCCAGCAGCAGAGCCAGCAGGCGACCCAGCGCGCGGATGCGGGCCCCATTGGCCGGATCCAGCAGCCCGAGGCTGCGGTGGGCCGCCTCATGGCCATGGAACAGGTGCAGTCCCGCCGCCAGGCTGCCGGCGCCGTAGAGCGCCAGGGAGGCCGGCGAGCGCAGCACGGCCTGGAGGGCCGCCAGCTCGTGGCCCTCGGCCGGTCGGTGCCAGCGCAGCTGCAGCAGGTGCACCGCCAGGAACAGCAGGAGCAGGGCGCCGATCCAGGGGGCCTGGGCCGCAGCCAGGGCGGCCAGGCCCTCCCCCGGGCCTTCGCGACGGCTGCGGCGCAGGGCGGGAGCCGTGCCGCGGGCCCTGGCCAGCCCGACGGCGCGCCGCAGCGCCAGGGCCGGATGGACGAGCAGGGCCAGCACCAGAGCCGCCTCCACCGCCGGCAGCCAGGGCTGGCGATGGAGCACGGCCGCGTAGCGCTCGAAGGCGGCGGGATTCACCAGCGCCGGCACCAGCCCCCCCAGATGCACCACCAGGAACAGCACCAGCACCAGCCCGGAGACCGCAACCCCCACGGCCGGACCCGTCTGCGGAACCGCTGCCTGTCCCGCAGCGGCGGCTGGTGAAAGGCGCTCGGACGCG
>JBJTUJ010000183.1:0-5952 GCA_046080685.1 Cyanobium sp.
GGGTTCCGCCGCCTGGAGACCCAGGTGCTGAACCAGATCGCCTGCATCCAACGGCTGGTGGTGGCCACCGGCGGTGGGGTGGTGACCCGGCCGGAGAACTGGGGACATCTGCGCCAGGGCGTTGTGGTGTGGCTGGACGCACCGGAGGATCTGCTGCTGGAGCGGCTGCGGAACGATCCCACCCCGCGCCCCCTGCTGAACGACCCCGATCCCTCCGCCCGCCTGGGCGAACTGCTCGGCCAGCGCCGGCCCCTCTACGCCCAGGCCGACCTGACCATCCGGCAGGAGGGGACATCACCCCAGAACGTGGCCGCCCGGATCCTGGCGTCGCTGCCGTCGATCCTGCGGGATCCCCAAGCTCCCCCGAACGCACCGGCGGCCCTGGTGGATGGGGAAGGACGCATCACCCCCTCTCTGAACTGAGGCCGGTCCGTCCAGGACCCGGATCGCTCAGTGCGGTGGCTCCAGCCGCACGGCGAACCACTGGATCGCCCGGCCGGGTCCCAGATCCAGTTCACAGGCCGTGTCCAGCAGACGGGCGGCCTGCTCACGCACATCGGCGAGGCCGGCCAGATCCCCGGGCACCGCGTCGAGGCTCCCCAGGTGGACTTCCAGCCAGTCCTGGGTTTCCACCGCCGTGAGGATGCGTTCCTGACCGCCGGGCTCGAGCACCACGTAGTGGTCGAGTTCCCGCAGGAGGGGATCGGACATGGCATGTTCCGGAGCACCTCCATCCTGGCGGCGAGCCGGCGGATCAGTCGAAACCCACCTCGAGCAGGATGCGGTCGCGCCACTGGAACAGGGGGGCGAGCTCGGGATGGTCGGCGATGCCGGGGACACCGCGACCCGCCAGCGGAGCCCCGGCCGAGGCAGGGAAGCGAAGCAGCGACAGCTGGGCCACGACTGCCAGATCGGCCAGGCTCAGGGAACTGCCCTCGAGATAGGGCTGACGGCCCACAAGGGCGGCGAGCTGCTCGAGGTTGCGGCGCAGCTGGCGGGCCTCGTTCTGTCCCAGAACCTCCCCAACGGCCTCGCCCAGGGGGGCGAGCACCCCCACGGGCAGCCCCCCGACCAGGCGCCGCAGGGGGGCGGGGGTGGCCTCGGGCAGCAGGGCGCTCCGGAGCACCGGGTCGGCAGCGGCCGCCTGCAGCAGGGCCAGCCGGGCACCGGCCGCCAGGGCGGTGTCGGCCCAGTCCTCCAGCAGCAGCACCCGAGCCCTGCCGGCCGGATCCGCCGGCAGCAGGGCAGGCAGGGGATGGGCCTCCTCGATGTGGAGGGCGATGGCGGTGGAATCGGCGACCACCGTGCTGCCATCCACCAGCACCGGCACCTGCCGTTGGCCGGAAAGGCGGAACAGCTCGAGCTGGCCGATGCCGGGCACCACTTCCTTGAAGGTGGCCTGCAGACCCTTCACCCTCAGGATCAGGCGCACCTTTTCACAGAAGGCGGAGTGACGGAACTGGTACAGGTCCATGGGGAGGGGAGAAGCCGATCGGCGCCGGGGGCCTTCGGGCGGCAGAGTAGCCAGCACCACGCCGACGGAACGGAGCCGCGATGAGGGACTTCTTCGTGAACGTGACGCGCTACCCGCGTTACCTGATCGCCTTCGGCCTGGGTGTGCTCAATTCGGTGGTGGAGCCCCTGGCCCAGCGGAGCCGTAACCCGGTCACCGCCGTGGCGATGGTGGGGGCCCTGGTGAGCGGCCTGCTGAGTGTGGTGCTGGTGCTGCGTGCCATGGTGAGTCCAGCTCCCGTTGCATAGCTATGGCGCAGAGCCGTCGGGTCGAGCGGGTGGCGGCCCTGATCCGCCGGGAAGTGAGTGAGCTGCTGGTGAACGGCATCCGCGACGAGCGGGTCCATCAGGGCATGGTCAGCGTCACCAATGTGGAGGTGGCGGGGGATCTGCAGCACTGCCGCATCCGGGTGAGCGTGCTGGGCAGCGAGGAGGAACGGCAGCAGGTGCTGGAGGGTCTGAAGGCTGCCAGCAGTTACCTGAAGGGCGAGCTCGGACGCCGCCTGAAGATGCGCCGGACACCTGAGGTGGTGTTCCAGATCGACCGGGGCCTGGAACGGGGAACCACGGTGCTGGGCCTGCTGAACCGGCTGGAAGAGGAACGGCGCGAACGGGGCGAGATCCCCCTCGGCAGCGCCCTCGCCGAGGACGCCGAAGACGATGACGCCCCTGAGGACGACAAGGCCTGACCCTGGCACTGCCGCCATGACACCCCTGCAAACCCTGCCCACCGACCTGCGCCGCCGGGTGGCCGAGCTGCTGGTGGTGCGCGCCAGCGGCCATCTGGCCGATGATCAGCGCCGCTGGCCCCGCTGGGAGCTGGACAACGCCAGCCTGCGCCGCCTGCTGGCCGAAGGGGTGGGCGGTGTCATCCTGCTGGGGGCCAGCGCCGCTGAACTGCGCCTGCGCACGGACCAGCTGCAGGCCTGGGCCGGCCAGAGGCCGCTGCTGCTGTGCGCCGATGTGGAGGAGGGGGTGGGGCAGCGCTTCGAAGGGGCCAGCTGGCTGGTGCCCCCCCTGGCGGTGGGCCGGCTGCACGCCCGCGACCCGCAGGCGGCCGTGGAAGCCGCAGAGCGCTACGGGCGCTGCACCGGGCGCGAGGCCCGGGCCGTGGGCCTGAACTGGGTGCTCGGACCGGTCTGCGACGTCAACAACAACCCGGCCAACCCGGTGATCAACGTGCGGGCCTGGGGCGAGGACCCGGCCACCGCCGGCGCCCTGGCGGCCGCCTTCTGCCGCGGCCTTCAGGCGGAAGGGGTGCTGGGCTGCGCCAAGCACTTCCCCGGCCATGGCGACACCGCCGCCGATTCGCACCTGGAGCTGCCGCTGCTTCCCCACGACTGGGCGCGGCTGGAGGCGATCGAGCTGCCTCCGTTCCGCTCGGCGATCGAAGCGGGCGTTGCGGCGGTGATGACGGCCCATCTGCTGCTGCCGGCCCTCGATCCGGAGAGGCCCGCCACCCTCTCACCGGCGGTGCTCACGGAGTTGCTCCGCGGGGAGCTGGGCTTCAGCGGGCTGGTGGTCACCGATGCCCTGGTGATGGAGGCGATCACCGGTCGCTGGGGGGCCGGCGAAGCCGCCGTGCTTGCCGTGGAGGCCGGCGCCGATCTGGTGCTGATGCCAGCCGATGTCGACCAGGCCATCGACGCGATCGTGGCGGCCGTGGAGGCGGGACGCCTGGGCCTGGAGCGGATCGAGGCCGCCCGGGAGCGGCGGCGCCGGGCTCTGGCGACCGTGGCGACGCCAGTGAGCACAAGCGTGGAGGCCCCCCTGGGCCGGCTCAGTGGCGGGCCGGAGTCGGCGGATCGCCAGCTGGCCCTGCAGCTGGTGCGCACGGGGCTGCAGCGGCGCGGCGGGCGGGTCGGGGCGGAGGCTTCGGCGACGGGGGGCGTGAACCTGGTGCGGGTGGACACGGTCCTGGTCTGTCCCTTTCTCGGGGCTACAGCCCCTGCTCTCACGCTGCCGGAGGCGGCGGGCTTCCGCAGCTGCTTGGTGGAGGGGCGCAGTCCGTCGCCCTGGCGGGTGGAGGAGGGGGAGTCCGCCGCCCCGCTCGATCTCGTGCGCCTGGGCCCGGGGCCGGTTCTGCTGCAGCTGTTCGTGCGGGGCAATCCCTTCCGGGGCAGCGCCGACGGCGGCCGGGAGCCCTGGGCGGCCGCCGTTGCCCAGCTGCTGGCGGCGGGCCGGCTGGCCGGCCTGGCGGTCTACGGCAGTCCCTATCTGTGGGAAGAACTTCTGCCGCTGCTGCCGCCGGAACTGCCGGCCGGCTGGAGCCCGGGCCAGATGCCCCTGGCCCAGGCCGAGCTTCTCGTGGCCCTGGGCCTCGGGGGCACGGGCGGCCCGGGAGACTTCACCGACTGATCCGGGGCCCCGGCCCCTGGTGCCGGGCCTGGAGAACCGGCAGCGCGCCTAGGCTCGCGCCATCCAGGTCCTGGCCGCCGCGGCGCGATGCTCAGTCTCTCGATGATCGTGCGCGACGAGCAGGAGAACCTCGACGCCTGCCTGCGCTCGGTAGCCGATTTCGTCGACGAGATGGTGGTGGTTGACACCGGATCGCGCGACGGCACGGTGGCCGTGGCCGAAGGCTGGGGCGCCCGGGTGCATCACCTGCCCTGGCCCGGCGACTTCGCCCCCGCCCGCAACCATGCCCTCGCCAGGACGCGAGGCGACTGGGTGCTGGTGCTCGATGCCGACGAGCGCCTCCTGCCGGAGGCCCGCGAGCCCCTGCGCCGCCTGATGGCCGAGCCGGACAACCTGCTGATCACCCTGCTGCGGCGGGAGGAGGGGGCGCGGCAATCCCCCTACTCGGCGGTGAGCCGCCTGTTCCGCCACCATCCCGACCTGCACTGGAGCCGGCCGTACCACGCGATGGTCGACGACAGCGTGACTGAACTGCTGGCCCGCGAACCCCATTGGCGGATCCACCACTGCCCGGTGCCGGCCCTGGCCCACAGGGGCTACCGGCCGGAGCTGCTGGCCGGCGGCGACAAGGCCCGGCGGCTGCGCACGGCGATGGAGTCCGATCTGGCGGAACGGCCCGGTGATCCCTACATCTGCGCCAAGCTCGGTGGTCTGGAGGTGAGCGAAGGCGACCGGGCGCGCGGTATTGCCCTGCTGGAGGAGGGTCTGCGCCATTGCCCGCCGGAGGCCCATCCGGAGCGTTACGAGCTGCTGCTGCATCTGGCGATCGCCCGGGCGGAAGAGGATCCGGCCACCGCAGCCTCCCTCTATCGAGAGGCGCTGGCCCTGCCCCTCGATCCGCGCCTCACCCTGGCGGCGGCGCTCAACCTGGCGGCCCTGCTGCTGCGCAGGGGCGATCTCGACGGTGCTGCCGCCGCAGCCACCACAGCCACCGAAGCCGGGCCGGAACTGGCCCTGGGCTGGTACAACCTGGGGCTGATCGAGCGGCAGCGGGGGCGGCTGGCGGCGGCGATCGCGGCCTACCGCCGTGCGGCCCAGCTGGAGCCCGGGCATGCGGAAACCCACCAGAACCTGGCGGTTGCCCTGTTGCTGGGCGGTGATCTGGCGGGAGCCCGCAGCGGCTTTCGCACCGCGATCCGCCTGCTGGAGCAGCAGGGTCGCGGCGGGGAAGCGGCCGAGCTGGCGCGGCGTGCGGGGGAACTGGTGCGGCTGGAGGCGGCCGGATGAGCACGCCACTTGCCGGCCGCACGATCGCCGTGACCAGGGCCGAGCAGCAGCTGGGGGAGGCGCGTCGCCTGTTCGCGGCCACCGGAGCAGCCGTGATCGACCTGCCGGCCCTGGTGATCACACCCCCCGACCACTGGGGGCCCCTCGACGACGCCCTGGCCGAACTGGACAGCTTTCACTGGATCGTGTTTTCCAGCGCCAACGGCGTGGAGGCGGTGGAGCAACGGCTGACCCGCCGGGGCAGCGGCCTGGCCCGCAGGCCAGCGGGCCTGCGGCTGGCGGCGGTGGGCCGCAAGACCGCCCGCTGCCTGGAGGAGATCGGCGTCCCGGCCGACTTCGTGCCGCCCGCCTTCGTGGCGGACAGCCTGATCGAGCATTTCCCGGTGTCGGGCTGGGGGCTGCGGCTGCTGCTGCCCCGGGTGCAGAGCGGCGGCCGCACCGTGCTGGCGGAGGCCTTCGGTGAGGCGGGCGCCCGGGTGGTGGAGGTGGCGGCCTACGAAACCCGCTGCCCCGACGGGCTGCCCAGCGACGCCCTGGCAGCCCTGAGCCAGGGGCGGCTGGATGCCCTGACCTTCAGCAGCGCCAAGACCGTGAGCCACACCGTTCAGCTGCTGAGGCAGGCCTTCGGCGACGACTGGCCCATGACTCTGGCCCACACCCGGGTGGTGTCGATCGGCCCCCAGACCAGTGCCCGCTGCCGGGAGCTGCTGGGTCGGGTGGATGCCGAGGCCAGCCCCCACGACCTCGAGGGACTGGTGGCCGCCTGCGTGGCCGCGCTCAGAGCTCCGCGGTGAC
>JBJTUJ010000184.1:0-9637 GCA_046080685.1 Cyanobium sp.
CACTGTGCAGACGCTGAGCTTGTCGGCATCGGGATGGGGATCGCGCTGCTCCACGACGCCCACCACCACCCCGGCGGCGCGGGCCGAGAGATCCTCGATCGCCTCCACCTCGAAACCGGCGATCGACAGCCGCTCCGCCAGAGCCTCGGTCGCCAGGGCCCCGGGATCGACCTGCACCAGCTCCTCGAGCCAACGGAGCGAGACCCGCATCGATCCAGACCAGAACAGTGGCTCATCCTAGTTTTCCGTCCTGCACGGCTCTCTCTGCGGCTGTCCCGGCGGCTCCCCCGGTAGGTCAGCCGTTCTGCCCGGAAGGGGGAAGGCCGCCAGGTATAGTGGGCGATTGTCCCCTCGCTTCGCTTTCGCGGCGCGACGTCCTTCCATGGCAAAGAACAAGGGCGTCCGGCTCGTCATCACTCTCGAGTGCACCGAATGCCGGTCCAACCCCGCCAAGCGGTCTCCTGGCGTGTCTCGCTACACCACCCAGAAGAACCGCCGCAACACCACCGAACGGCTGGAACTCAAGAAGTTCTGCCCCCACTGCAACTCCTCCACGGTTCACAAGGAGATCAAGTGAACATGGCGGCCTGAGGCCCCCCGTTCCCTTTCGCAGTAGCAGAACCCCTCTTCGTTTCCCTTCGCTATCCCATGGCCAGCTCCTTTTTCAAGAAACGTCTTTCGCCGATCAAGCCCGGTGACCCGATCGACTACAAGGATGTCGATCTGTTGAAGAAATTCATCACCGAACGCGGCAAGATCCTGCCCCGTCGTCTCACCGGCCTCACCGCCAAGCAGCAGCGCGACCTCACCAACGCCGTCAAGCGTGCCCGCATCGTGGCCCTGCTTCCCTTCGTGAACCCCGAAGGCTGAGTTGCCCCCCGCGGCTGCCGCACTGATCGGCCCCGGCGATCTCGTCGGTGTGGCCGAACCCCGCGGCCCCCGGCTGGCTTTGGTGCTGGCCCTGAAGGGGAGCCGCGCCAGCCTGGCAGTGGGCTTCGATGCCCGGCCGCAGCAGCTTCCCCTGCGGGAGCTCACTCTTCTGGCCTCCCTGCCAGGTGATCGGGTCTGTCCCTCCCGGCTCGATCAGGAGCCCTGGCGGCTCGATGCCGTCGGCATCGCAGGTGCCGCCTTCCCCGCACGGGAGTACGGCGCGGCCTGGCTGCTGCTCCAAGGCGATCCTGACGCCGAGGCCCTGCCCCTGAGCGCCTTCGTCGACCTGATCGGCGATGGAGCCGATCCGGCCCAGCGGGCTGCCGTGTGGCTCTGGTTGGCCGGCTCCCAAAACCTTTTCCGCTTCCGCCACGGTCTGCTCGAGCCCCGTCCCCTGACGGAGGTGCGCCGCCTGAGGAGGGAACGGCGGCTCCGCGAGCTGGCTGAGCAGCGCCAGCACGCCTGGCATCGGGCCCTGCGGGAGCGCAGTCCCCTCACCCCCGAGTCGCTCGGGCCGGTGGAAATGCAGGAGCTGGCTCTCCTGCGCCGCCATGCCGCCGGCGACGATCAGCAGCCGCTGCCTCCCGCCCTGCGGCAGGCGCTGCAGGGCGCCCACTGCGGCGCCGAGCCCGCGGACCTCCGCCATCTGCTGGTGGATCTGGGCCAGTGGGAGCGCCACCACCTGCCCTCCCTGGAGGCCACCACCTGGGAGCAGGGATTCGCCGCTGCCCTGGAAGCCGAGGCGCAGGCCCTGGCAGCCACTGCCGACGAACCCAGGCCCGGCGACGCGCAGCGCGTGGATCGCTCCGGCCTGCATACGGTCACGATCGACGACGAGGACACCGCCGACATCGACGACGGCCTGGCGCTCGAAACCCTCGCCGATGGTCGCCGGCGGATCTGGATCCACATCGCCGACCCCAACCGGTTGATCGAGGCCGGCAGCCCCCTCGATCTGGAGGCCCGCCGCCGTGCCTCGAGCCTCTACCTGGCCCGAGGCACCCTGCCGATGTTCCCGCTGGTGCTCAGCACCGGCCCCCTGAGCCTGCGCAGCGGCCGGCGCTGCGGTGCCTGGAGCCTTGGGGTGGTGCTCGATGCGGAGGGTGCGGTGGCCGAAGCCCAGCTGGAGCGCACCTGGATCAAGCCCGCCTATCGCCTGTCCTACGCCGACGCCGACGAACTGATCGAGCTGGCCCCGCCCCAGGAGGCCGATCTGCTCGATCTGCACCGGCTGCTGCTGCTCCGTCGCAACTGGCGGCTGCGGCAGGGCGCCCTGCAGCTCGACCAGCCGGAGGGCCGGATCCGCTGCCGCGAGAACGGCGACGGACAGGAGCCGCAGGCCGAGCTGGAGATCACCGAACCGTCCGTCTCCCGCCAGCTGGTGGCCGAGGCGATGATCCTGGCCGGGGCGGTGGTGGCGGACCACGGCCGCCGCCATGACCTGGCCCTTCCCTACCGCAGCCAGCCCGCCGCCCCCCTCCCTTCGGAAGAGGAGCTCGAGCCCCTGCCGCCCGGTCCGGTGCGCCATGCGGCCATCCGGCGCTGCCTCAGCCGCGGGCACATGGGATTCCGCCCGGCCCCCCACTTCAGCCTGGGGCTGGAGGCCTACGTGCAGGCCACCTCACCGATCCGCCGCTACGGCGATCTGGTGGTATGGCGCCAGATCCTGGGCCAGCGGGGCGAGGGACCCCTGCTGAGCGAGGCGGAGCTGGAGCCGCTGCTGGCGGAGCTGGAGGGGCCCTTGCGCCAGGGCATCCAGATCTCCCGCGACGACCAGCGCCACTGGCAGCAGGTGTGGTTCCAGCAGCAGGAGGCCCCCCAGTGGAACGGCCTGTTCCTGCGCTGGCTGCGGGAGCATGACCGGCTGGCTCTGGTCCACCTGGAGGACCTGGCCCTCGATCTTCCCGCCCTCTGCCCGGCCCGCAGCGTCCCCGGCGATGTGCTGCTGGTTCGGGTGCGGGAGGTGGATCCCCTGCGCGACCGGCTGCGTCTGGAGGCGGGGGTCTAGGCCGCCAGCCGCGACACCCGCAGCCAGGGCCCCCAGGGATTGACGCAACCGATCAGCCGCACGGGCCGATCCGCCCCCTGGCTCGCCAGCCACTGATGCAGGGCCGGCTCCAGGGTGATCACCTGCCACGGCTGTCCATCCGGTGAGGCCGGGCCGGCAAGGCGGTAGCCGCCGCTGCCATCCACCAGCAGCTCCCCTTCCCACAGCCGCTCGTGCGACTCCTGAGGGGCGCGGAAGGGATCGTTCTCGGCCTCGCCCCTTGTGATGCCGGAGGCATCCAGCCGGGAGGGGTCGTCGAGAACCCCCCGCAGCCGATCCCGCCAGCGGGGATGGTGCCAGGGGGTGGTCCACAGGGGAACCGGGGCGGCGGGCGCCAGGGGGTCGTCGACCAGGGCCTGCTGCAGGCGGCGCACCGGCAGCTGGGCCGGCAGCAGGCCGTCCCGCAGGCAGAGGGCGGCCGCCAGACCGGCCGCCTGGCCGAGGTTGAGCACCAGGGGCTGGAGTCGGGTGGCGCCGTTGGCCATGTGGCTCACGCTCAGACACTTGTCGGCCGCCAGCAGGTTCACCACCGTGCGGCTCACGAGGGAGCCGTAGGGAAGGCAGAAGGGCGTGCCGCTCCAGCGGCCGCCCCAGCGGCAGCTCTTCGGCGCCAGGGGCCAGTCGGGGCCGGGGTAGTGGTGGTCGTTGGCGTAGTTGCCCACGGCGACGGCGGTGGTGGCGCCATCCGCCGCGAGCGGCAGCGGGGCGATCCGGGCGCCGGGACCGGATGGCAGCAGCTGCTGCTCCACCACCCGCTCCAGGCCCACCAGCCGCCGGCCTTCACGCCAGTAGGGCATCAGGGCGAAGGGTTCACCGCCCTCCAGGGCGCCGGTAGCGGCCTCCGCTTCGGTGGGGAAGGCGGCACCGGGGCGCAGCCAGCCGTTGCTGGCCTGCTCGAGGGCCCGGGCGAAGGCCCGGCTGTGGTCGCGCATCGCCAGCGCCAGGGCCTCCTCGGCCTGGGGATCGCCAGCGAAGGCCCGCTCCAGGCCCTCGTGCCAGTCGTTGCCGCGCAGGGGCCAGTTCAGCATCACCAAGCCGCCTGGCAGCCGGCCGTAGGTGAGAGTGCGCTCCAGGCCGAAGGCATCGGCGGCGCCGGTGAAGGGGGCGGGCAGGGCCGAGCTGGCGCCGGCGTCGAAGGCAGGGACCTCCTTCGCCAGCTGTCCCATCACCACCCAGGTGGGTGACTGCACCGGCTGACGCCGGAAGAACGGGTCGGCGGCGAGATCGGCCGCGGGCGGGGCTGAGGGTTCCCCGTAGCGCTCCCGGGGCTCCCAGCCCAGGTCGAAGTCCGCACCGACCAGGGGAAACAGATCCCCCCGGTCGCTGCCGTCGATCACCAGCTGGGGCCGCAGGATCCAGGGCTCCCCCGAGCGCTCCACCGTGAGGGCCGTGAGCCGGTCGCCGCTGCGCCGGGCGTCGCGCAGCCGGCAGAGCGGCCACCAGTGCAGCCGCCCTTCCGCCGCCACCCACTGCCGCAGGATCGTTTCAGCGGTGGCGGGGCGGTAACCGAAGCAGCTCACCCAGTTCTGATCGAGCCCGCTGGGCTCCGCCGTGGCCAGGGCCCGCAGCAGGGCCCCCCAGAGGCCGGTCTGCCAGGGGGTGAGTTCATTGCCATCGGGGGCGCAGACCCCCGCCGCACTCACCATTCCGCCCAGCCAGGGCCCCGGGGTGAGCAGCAGGGTGTCCGCGCCGGAGCGGGCTGCCTGGAGGGCGGCCGCGACCCCGCCGCTGCCGCCCCCCCACACCAGAACGCCGGGGGTTGCCTCGTTCGGAACGGCCATCGGGGAGCGCGCGACGGCCCCAGGATCGCCCCTCACCGGTGCCGAAAGGCGGCTGCAGCCCATGGGTAGGATCCGGCCCCGGGCAGGGCCGACAGACACCCGAGAGAGCCCTTCACCCGCGCCCCGATCGAGAGCCTTGACCACCACGCTCACGACTCCGCTCTATTACGTCAACGACCGCCCGCATCTCGGCAGCACGTACACCACGCTGGCCTGCGACGCGATCGCCCGTCATCGGCGGCTGCGCGGCGAGTCGGTGCTGTTCATCACAGGCTGTGACGAGCATGGGCTGAAGATCCAGCGCACGGCCGAGGCCGCCGACCTCAGCCCCCAGTCCCATTGCGATCGGGTGAGCGAGCAGTATCGCGATCTCTGGCGGCGCTGGCACATCGGCCAGGACCGCTTCATCCGCACCACCGATCCCCGCCACGCGCTGATCGTGGCCCAGTTCTTCGAACGGGTGCGCGCCAGCGGCGACGTGGTGGAAGGGCGGCAGCAGGGCTGGTACTGCGTGGCCTGCGAGGAGTTCAAGGACGATCCCCACGAGGCCGACGATCCGGAATGCCCGATCCACCGAAAGTCGCTGGAATGGCGCGACGAGGTGAATCTGTTCTTCCGCCTCTCCCGTTACCAGAGCGCCATCGAGGAGCTGGTGGCCCGGCCAGGCTTCATCGCCCCGGCTTCGCGGCGACGGGAGGTGGAGAACTTCGTGGCCAGCGGCCTGCGCGACTTCTCGATCTCCCGCGTCGAGCTGCCCTGGGGCATCGCCGTGCCGGGCTATCCGGGCCACACCTTCTACGTGTGGTTCGATGCCCTGCTCGGCTACATCTCCGCCCTGCTCGAACCCGAGGATCCCGCCGATCTCGAGTGGGCGGTGGCCCGGGGCTGGCCCGCCAGCCTGCATGTGATCGGCAAGGACATCCTGCGGTTCCATGCCGTGTTCTGGCCGGCCATGCTCCTGTCGGCGGGGCTGCCGCTGCCCGAGCGGGTGTTCGGCCATGGCTTCCTCACCCGCGAGGGCCAGAAGATGGGCAAGTCGCTGGGCAACGTGCTCGATCCCGAGCGGCTGCTCGATCTCTGCGGCCGCGATGCCGTGCGCTGGTACCTGCTGCGCGACATCCCCTTCGGCGAGGACGGCGATTTCCAGCAGCAGCGCTTCGTGGATCTGGTCAACAACGACCTTGCCAACACGATCGGCAACCTGCTCAACCGCACCTCGTCGATGGCCCGCAAGTGGTTTGAGGCTGCCGTGCCCCCCGCCGGCGAGGCGGCCGATCCGTCCCACCCCCTGGCGCGGCTGGCCGACGAGGCCGACGCCCGCTACGACGCGGCGATGGAGGAACCAGATTTCCGCTCCGCCGCCGAAGCGGTCCTGCAGCTGGCCATCAGCGCCAACGGTTTTCTCAACGACCAGGCGCCATGGAAGCGGATGAAGCTCGAGGGCATGGCCGAGGTGGTCGGGGCCGACCTCTACGCCGTGCTGGAGGCGACCCGGCGGGTCGCCGTGCTGCTGGCCCCGCTGCTGCCCGACCTGTCGGCGCGGATGCTGGAGCAGCTGGGTCAGCCCCCTCTGATCAGTGGGCCCGGCGACGACGGCGATGGCACCCGCTGGCAGAGCGCCCGCCAGTGGGGGCGTCTGTCGGTGGGCGCGCCGCTGCCCGAGCCTGAGCCGGTGATGCAGCGCCTCGAGATCGACGGACCTCTGTGAGCCGTTCGCCCCGCCGCACGGCCGCCGGCCTCCTGCTGCCGCTCCTGCTGCTCCCGGCCGGTTGCCAGAAGGCCAGGGACACCGGGGAGGATCCCGCGCCGCCGTTCGTGTTCCGCTCGCTGGATCTGCGCCAGCAGGATCGCGAGGGTCGCCCCGCCTGGCAGCTGGGCAGCCCCGAAGCGCGCTACGACCTCCGCCGCCGGGTGGCCCAGGCCCGTGATCCCCAAGGGGTGATCTACGCCAAGGGCGTACCCGTCTACCGGCTGTCCGCCACCCGCGGCACCGTGATCAACGACGGCGAGGTGATCCTGCTGGAGGGAGTGATCCGGGTGGATCGCCTCGGCAAGCAGCTCCTGCAGATCCGGGCCTCCCGGGCCCGCTGGATGCCCCGCCGGGATCGGCTGATCATCGATCGCGCTCCGGAGGTTTTCGACCGCCAGAACCGGCTCTCGTCCCGCCGAGCCACGTTTCGCTTCGACAAGGATCGGCTGGAGTTGCGGGGGCGGCCCCGCCTGCAGCACTGGGCACATCCGTTCGATCCCCGTAAGGCCCTCCCCACCGCTGCGCCGGAAACCCTGCTCACCGTCGATTCGGCCGACTGGTACCCGGGCACCGGCGTGCTCGAAACCCAGGGGCTGGTGCGCGGCACCCGCCGCCTGGCCGGCCGCGCTGCCGACCGCCCGGCCCAGACCCTGATCGCCGGCTCCCTCTCGGGCAACACCCTCGAGCAGCGCTACACCCTTGGCGCCCCGGTCCGCTTCGAGGATCCGGTGGAGGGCACTGCGCTCAACACCGGAGTGGTGGCGCTCGATCTGGCCGCCGGGCGGGCCACCACGGAGGCGGCCTTCGATGGGCGGCGCGGCAACCTGCAGGCCCGCGGCGTGGGACTGGAGGTGGATGGGAAGCAGAAGCAGACCACCATCGCCGCCGGCTGCCAGCTTGAACAGCCGGGCGAGAGCCTGCGGGCCGACCGCTGCCTGTGGAACTGGAGCAGCCAGGCCGTGGAGGCCGACGGGCCGCTGGAGCTGCGCCGCAGCGTCAACAACCAGATCACCCGTGGAACGCGTCTGCGGGGGCGCCTCGGCAACGACGGCACGATCGAGGTGACGGCCCCCGGCGGGCGGGTGTTCAGCAGCTTCCGGGCCCGGACGGTACGCCAGGCCAGTCCTCGCTGAGGCGCCGGCACCAGCCCTCCACCCAGAGCAGATCGGCCCGGCTGAAGCAGCGGGCCGACCAGCCGCCCAGCAGCAGCAGCCCCCGCTCACCGATGGGCTGCACCAGCACCGAGGGCAGGCCGGCCAGCAGGCTCTCGAACTCGTCGCGGCCCGGATACAGCCGCAGATCCACCAGCGAGATCGCCCGGCCGGTGCTCAGGGCCCGCTCCGCGATCGGGCCGGGAACGTAGGTGCTGTCGGCCAGCAGCCCCCGCCGCAGGACCGCTTGCCCCTCCCACAGCACCAGCACCACGGCGGCGGGGGTGGCCGTGAGCAGCAGGGTGCTGCCCCAGCCCAGTTCCCGCGCCAGAGCGGGCGGCAGTCCCTCGGCCAGTTCCACTCCCTCCCGGCCCGTCAACGGGGCCCGCTCCGCCTCCGCCGGGAGCACCCGCTCACCGAGCACGCCCACCAGCATCAGCAGCACCGAGAGAATGCCGGCGAGCACGGCGGCCCGCTCCAGGGGCGGCTCCAGGCCGGGGGCTGTCGCCTGGTTCACCACCGTTAGTACGAGCCCCAGAATCCCCAGTCCCACAATGACGCGGGCGGGAGCGGGCATTGCCATCGGAGCCGGCCATGTCGTTCAACGGCTCCCAGGATGCCGGAGGGACCGGGCACTGCTGCAATGGGCCCAGTCCTCCCCCCTGCCCATGACCCCCCGAGAGGCGTTCGCGGCCATCGCCCTGGTCGCCGTGGCCTGCGACGGAACCCTCGACCGCCAGGAAGCCCACGCCCTGCGCGGGCAGCTGGAAGGCCGTTACCCCTACCGGCAGTCCTCCGAGGAGGAGATGGGAACCCTGTTCGATGGTCTGCTGCAGCGCCTGCGCGTCGATGGCTGGGAGCAGCTCCTGGCCGAGGCCCTGTCGGCCCTCAGTGCGCCGCAGCAGGAGACCGCCCTGGCGATGGCCGCCCAGCTGGTCCACAGCGACCGGGTGGTGGAGCCCGAGGAGCGGAAACTCCTGGCCGTGATGGCCGACCAGCTGCTGGTGGGAACCGATCGCGCCCAGCAGATCCTGGAGGTGATCGCCATCCTCCACCGCGACAGCCTGGCGGCCTGACGCCAGACTGGAAGGAACCGCGCTCCGTTCTTGGCTCTCCCGTCCCTGCTCCGGCCGGTTCGCCATGCCCTGCTGCTGGCCCTGCTGGTCCTCACCCTGGTGGTCCCGGCCCGGGCGGCCCAGTCCCTCGCCCTGGCCGACCTGCCCGCCTCCCCGCCGACTGAGCGGGTGCTGGACGCCGCCGACGTGCTGAGCCGGGCCGGCCGCAACGAGATCGAACAGAAGCTGGAGCGCTTCGCCGCCGACCACGTCGATGCGCGGCTGATCACCCTCACTCGGCTCGATTACGGCGTGAGTCTGGAGAGCCTCGGCCGCCAGCTGCTCCAGCGCTGGACCCCCGCCCCGGTCGAGGGCAACCTCGCCGGAGATCCGCTCCTGCTGCTGCTGATCGAGGGGCAGACCCGTGGCGCGGCGATCGTCGCCTCCCCACCCCTGGAGCGTCAGCTGCCACCTGAACTGCTGCGCAGCACCGCCCGCACCACCATGGCCCAGCCCCTCAAGGAAGGGGATCGCTACCGGCAGGCCACCCTCGATGCCCTGGCCCGACTGGACGTGGTGATCGACGGGGGCGAAGATCCGGGAGAACCCGACGTTCCCGAGGCTCCAGCGGTGGTGAGCAACATCCCCAGCCAGGAGGAAACCTCCTCCAGCAACGCGTTCACCTGGGTGGTGGTGCTGCTGGTGGTGGGCTCAGTGGTGCCGATGGTGACCTGGTGGGTCTTCTCCCGCTGACGCGCACACTCCTCCCCCCATGGGTCTCAACGACTGGATGGGCGCCTTCGGCCGCGCCCGCACCCTCGATCTCAGCCACGACCTGGAACGCGGCTACGAATCGGCCCTGCTGATCCAGAGCATCGAGCTCGAGCACTACAACGATCGCCCCGTGCGGCCGGAACTGGAGC
>JBJTUJ010000185.1:0-5514 GCA_046080685.1 Cyanobium sp.
TCATGCTGCGCCAGTTCGAGGTCGCCCGTCTGGTGGGGATCCGCCCATACAACGCGATCGCATTCTCGGGCCCGATCGCGGTATTCGTGAGCGTGTTCCTGATGTACCCGCTGGGCCAGAGCAGCTGGTTCTTCGCGCCGAGCTTCGGCGTGGCCGCCATCTTCCGTTTCCTGCTGTTCCTGCAGGGCTTCCACAATTGGACGCTGAACCCGTTCCACATGATGGGCGTGGCCGGCATCCTGGGCGGCGCGCTGCTGTGCGCCATCCACGGGGCCACGGTGGAGAACACGCTGTTTGAAGATGGCGAGCAGGCCAACACCTTCCGGGCCTTTGAGCCCACGCAGGAGGAGGAGACCTACTCGATGGTGACGGCGAACCGTTTCTGGAGCCAGATCTTCGGGATCGCGTTCTCGAACAAGCGCTGGCTGCACTTCTTCATGCTGTTCGTGCCGGTGATGGGTCTGTGGACCAGCAGCATCGGCATCATCGGCCTGGCGCTGAACCTGCGTGCGTACGACTTCGTGTCGCAGGAGATCCGCGCCGCTGAGGATCCCGAATTCGAGACCTTCTACACGAAGAACATTCTTCTGAATGAGGGTCTGCGTGCCTGGATGGCACCGGCCGACCAGCCGCATGAAAACTTCGTCTTCCCTGAAGAGGTTCTGCCCCGTGGAAACGCCCTTTAATTCCGGTCTCGTCTCCGTCGGGGGCAAGGACCTCGACTCCACCGGCTATGCCTGGTGGGCCGGCAATGCCCGTCTGATCAACCTCTCCGGTCGTCTGCTGGGGGCCCACGTGGCCCACGCCGGCCTGATGGTGTTCTGGGCCGGCGCCATGATGCTGTTTGAGGTGAGCCACTTCACCTTTGACAAGCCCATGTACGAGCAGGGTCTGATCCTGTTCCCCCACGTCGCCACCCTCGGCTACGGCGTGGGCCCCGGCGGTGAGGTCACCGACCTCTATCCGTTCTTCGTGGTGGGCGTGCTCCACCTGATCAGCTCGGCCGTTCTCGGCCTTGGCGGTCTGTACCACGCCCTGCGCGGTCCGGAGATTCTGGAGAACTACTCCGCCTTCTTCTCCCAGGATTGGCGCGACAAGAACCAGATGACCAACATCATTGGGTATCACCTGATCCTGCTTGGTGTCGGCGCCCTGCTCCTGGTCTTCAAGGCCATGTTCTTCGGTGGTGTCTATGACACCTGGGCTCCCGGTGGTGGGGATGTTCGCCTGATCAGCAATCCCACCCTGGATCCCGGTGTGATCTTCGGTTATCTTTTCCGTGCTCCCTTCGGGGGCGAGGGCTGGATCATCGGGGTCAACTCGATGGAAGACATCATCGGCGGCCACATCTGGATCGGTCTGATTTGCATCTTCGGCGGCATCTGGCACGTCATCACAAAGCCCTTCGGCTGGGTCCGTCGTGCCTTTATCTGGAACGGTGAGGCCTACCTGAGCTACAGCCTCGGCGCCCTGAGCTTCATGAGCTTCATCGCCTCGGCCTACATCTGGTTCAACAACACCGCCTACCCCTCTGAGTTCTACGGTCCCACCAACGCCGAAGCCTCTCAGGCCCAGAGCTTCACCTTCCTGGTCCGCGACCAGCGACTCGGCGCCAACATCGGTTCCGCCATGGGCCCCACCGGTCTCGGCAAATACCTGATGCGCTCCCCCACGGGCGAGATCATCTTCGGTGGTGAAACCATGCGCTTCTGGGACTTCCGCGGTCCCTGGCTGGAGCCCCTCCGTGGTCCCAACGGTCTGTCTCTCGACAAGCTGCAGAACGACATCCAGCCCTGGCAGGTGCGTCGTGCAGCCGAGTACATGACCCATGCCCCCAACGCCTCCCTCAACTCGGTAGGCGGCATCATCACCGAACCCAACTCGGTGAACTTCGTGAACATCCGTCAGTGGCTGTCCGCCACCCAGTTCGTGCTCGCCTTCTTCTTCTTGGTGGGTCACCTCTGGCATGCGGGTCGGGCGCGCGCTGCCGCGGCTGGCTTTGAAAAGGGCATCGACCGTCAGGCCGAACCCACCCTGGCCATGCCCGACCTCGACTGATCGTCCGGTCCGATCGTCCGGTCCTTGCTCGTGCCACTCATCCCCCGCTCAGGCGGGGGCTTTTTTTGTGGGGAGCCCTAGGGCACCAACCAGCGCCGCAGCAGGGGCAGGCTCAGCCCGATCACGTTGCTGAAGCACCCTTCGATCCTCTCCACCAGCATCCCGCCCCTTCCTTCGAGGGCGAAACCACCGGCACAGGCCAGGGGTTCCCCCGTCGCCACGTAGGCATCGATCGCTGCGTCATCGAGGGGAGCAAAGTGCACGCGGGTCGTCACGGCTTGCTTGCGTTCAAGCGTCACCTCTTCCCGGTCGTCCGAAGGCATGGCTGGTCTCAGCAGAACGTGGCCCGTCACCAGCTCTCCGGTGCCTCCTGCCATCCGGCGCCAGCGGTGGCGGGCCTCCGCCGGGTCCGCCGGTTTGCCGAACACCTGCCCGTCAACCACCAGCAGCGAGTCGCAGCCCAGCACCGCCGTCCACGGTTCGCCGGGGAGACACCCGCCCGCCACGGCCTTCGCCTTCGCTTCGGCCAGCCGCAGAGCAAGTCGGGCGGGATCCGGGTCGGTGATCGTGGCTTCATCCACGCCACTCACCCGCACGCCATGGGGAATCCCCGCCTGCTTGAGCAGACGGCGGCGCGCCGGTGATGCGGAGGCCAGCAGCAGCATGAAGGGACCAGGGTCTGTCGTCACCTTGCCATGGTTTGGCTACGTTCCCTTGAGCCCCGTTGCCCCACCGATGAACCTGGCCCGCTCCCTCACCCATCTCCGGATCCCATCCATGGTCGCGGCGGGGCTCGGAGTCGTGACGATCGCCATCCCGGTGGGAGCGGCTGCTGTGAAACTCCCCCAAGCGGGAGTGATCTGCGACACCAACACCCGTATCTGCTACACGGGCGATGGCCCCTCCCTCAGCCAGACGCGCCGTGAGTTCGGCTCCCGAGCCGAGCAGGACCTACTGCGCCGCCTTTCGGGGCGCCCCCCGGCCGGGGAGTTCACCCTCAGCAGCGGCGAGTTCTGCGACCTGGCCCAGCGCACCTGCTGGGATGACGGCAACAGGCGCCGCAACGTCAGCAACCGCCTCACCCAGCAGCTGTGGGGGGGCAGCGGTAAGGGCGATCGAACCTGCCAGCTGAGGCAGGGGGGCCGCAGGCTGTTCGACGGCAGCTGCCGGCTTACCCGCCGCAACGATTTCAACGGATCGGCCTATCAGATCGAGACCAGCGATGGTCGCCGTTACAACTTCACCTACGGCCGCGACGGCCGTCTGGTGCTGCGGGACGCCACCGGCACCTGGCCGGTGACCACGTCGAACTGGGGGAACCGGGTGAAGTTCCGCTGGGCTGACCTCCAACTCGAGACCGTCCGGCGCGGAGGGGATGGGGGGTACGGAAGCGGTAATGGAAGCGGTGGCTTCGGCAGTGGCTATGGCGGTGGGTATGGCCAGGGTTACGGTCCGGGTGACCGCGGCGCTCCTGACCCCACTCCCGTCTCCCCCGGTCAGGCCCTGGAAACGATCCTGAACGGGCTGTTCAAGTGACGATGGCCCGACCGGAGCCGCCTGCGGGTGGTCAGCGGATGGAGGCTCTGGCCCAGGACCGGGCCGACCGGTCGCTGCGTTGCCTTCCTTTCCGCCGGGCCTTCTACGAGGAGGTGGCCGATCAGCCGATCAGCAGTGCCGAACTCTGCAGGCGTGAGGACTGGCCGTCGTTGGTGTTCGCTCCTTTCGGCCCCGAGCGGGCGGAGGATCACTTCATCTGGCTGATCCGGCTCGGTGTACTGCGCCGCGAGGTGGATGGCCAGGGGCTCACCGAACGGGTGCGGCTCACGCCGATGGGTCGCACCCTGCTGAAGCGTTGGCCCGGGGAGATTCCGCGGGCCGGTCTGCGCGATCGCATCCACGAGAACTTCCTGCGCCATCGTCCCCGGTTCTGAGGCGAGCCATGACCCGCCCCGATCCCGGCTGTCCGATCCCCCTGATGGTGCTCGGCACCAGCAGTGGCGCCGGCAAGTCGCTGATGACAGCGGCGCTCTGCCGGGTGCTGCGGCGCCGCGGCGAAACGCCGCTGCCGTTCAAGGGGCAGAACATGAGCCTCAACGCCTGGGTGGATCCCTCCGGCGGTGAGATGGCCTACTCCCAGGCCCTCCAGGCCTGGGCGGCGGGCCTGGAGCCGCGGGTGGCCATGAATCCCGTTCTGCTCAAGCCGAGGGGGGACAGCACCAGTGAGGTGATCCACCTGGGCCGCTCGGTGGGCACGGCACGGGCAGAGCACTACTACCGCGACTGGTTCCGCCCGGGCTGGCAGGCGATCCGCACGGCACTGGCGGAGCTGCAGGCCGACCATCCCGGCGGCCGCCTGGTGCTGGAGGGGGCCGGCAGCCCGGTGGAGGTGAACCTGCAGGCGCGCGATCTCACCAACCTGCGCCTGGCCCAGTACCTGCGGGCCCGCTGTCTGCTGGTGGCCGACATCGAGCGCGGCGGCGTGTTCGCCCAGATCGTGGGCACCCTCGCCCTGCTCCGCCCGGTGGAGCGTCCCCTGATCGCCGGCATCCTGGTGAACCGCTTCCGGGGCCGACGCTCCCTGTTCGACGAGGGCCGCACCTGGCTCGAGCGCCAGACCGGAGTGCCGGTGCTGGGGGTGATGCCCTGGCTGGATGAACTGTTCCCCCCCGAGGATTCGCTCGATCTGCTGGAGCGCAGGGGGCGCAAGCGTGAGGCCGATCTCCGCCTGGCGGTGCTGCGGCTGCCGTCGCTGAGCAACTTCTCCGACCTCGATCCCCTGGAGGCCGAACCCAGCGTGCAGCTCGACTGGGTGCGTCCCGGCGATCCCCTGGGGCGGCCCGATGCGGTGCTCGTGCCCGGCAGCAAATGCACCCTGGCCGACCTGGCGGCCCTGCGGGCCGGTGGTCTGGAGTCGTCGCTGCGGGAGTATCTCGCTGCAGGGGGGCATGTGTTCGGCATCTGCGGGGGGTTGCAGATGCTCGGCCGCCAACTGTTGGATCCGCAGGGTCTGGAGGGACTCGGCCCCTCGGCGGTGTCGGGATTGGGTCTGTTGCCCCTGGAGACCGTCTTCTCCCCGGTGAAGACCCTGCGGCGCACCCGGGGTCGGGCCCTCTGGCCCCCGGAGGGGGGAGCGCTGGAGATCGAGGGCTTCGAACTTCATCACGGCCGCAGCCTTTCCGAGGCCTCGCCGCTCACCGATCCGGGTGGACTGGGATACTGGCAGCCCTCAGGTGCGGCAGGGGGTGTGGTGGCGGGCACCTACCTGCACGCCATCTTCGAGAACGGCCCCTGGCGTCGGCGCTGGCTCAACCGGCTGCGTCAGCGCCGTGATCTGCCCCTGCTCAGCGAGTATCAGCCCCACCACAGCCGCCAGCGCGATCAGTTGCTGGATCGTCTTGCCGATGCCTTCGAGGCCCATGTCAACCTCAACCCCCTGCTGGGACACTCATCTTCCCG
>JBJTUJ010000186.1:0-5396 GCA_046080685.1 Cyanobium sp.
CCTGGGGCTGCTTCCCCTCCTGGCCATGGGCTCCCCCTGGTGGGAGAACTACGACCAGCGCGACAGCTACCGCTGCAGCGACAAGGCCACGGTGGTGGTGGAGCGCAACGACTCCCAGGCCTCGCTGATTTCCGGCGGCTACCGCTCCACCCTGTTCCGGGAGGCCTCTGATGCCCCGGGCCTGCGCTTCCGCAACGATGAGATGCGGCTGATCGTGAGGGGCGACGAACTCACCGTGGAACGCCTGCCGATGCGTCTCACCTGCACCCGCACCGACCAGGTATGACGCCCCTGCCGGATCGGATCGTGATCCTGGGCCTGGTGCTGGCCGTGGGGATCTGCTTCGCCCTCGCCGCCTGGACGGCTCGCCTGGCGCCCACCCCGGACCCGCCGATGCAGTGGCGCAGTCCCGAAGCCCTGCCCCTGCGCCCCGGCGTGGAGGGCATCGGCCCGAGCCGCGGCGGCGCGGTGATCTGATGGCTGAACCTGAAGAAGAGGAGCACCAGCCTCGCCACCTCCACCCCCTGCCACGGGGTCTGGTGGAGCTGTACGGACTGCTGGCGGTGCTGTTCGTGCTGATCCCGGAGTGGATGGCCGGCGGGGCTCTGGCGGGCTTCCTCGACGGCAGGGAGGGGGCGGAACTGCCGGCCCCCTCCGGCGCCTGGCAGCGGCTGCCGGAGCTGCGCCTGGCCTCGATGGGCATGGCGGACCTGCGCCGGCTGGCCCGCAGCCAGCGCCTGCGGGGCTACGCAACCCTGACCCGCGTTCGGCTCACGGCCCGGCTGCTGAAGCGGCTGAAACGGGCCGCCGCCAGAGGGAAGTCGCTGTGATAGCTTCTGTCTCGCCGGGGCGTAGCGCAGCTTGGTAGCGCACCACTTTGGGGTAGTGGGGGTCGTGGGTTCAAATCCCGCCGCTCCGATTCCAGATCCATCCCGAAATCCCCATCTCCGAACCGCTTCCCCTGGGAGGCGGTTTTTTTTGCGGCGGATTTGTTTGGCGGCGGATTTATCTGCTGGAGAAACCCTCACCACCGGACCAACGCCACCGGCATGCCCACCAGGGGCCCCAGGCCTGGCCGGCGCCCGGCAGGCTGTCCTGGCGAAGTGCTGCCGATCCCCATGCATCCCCGGTTCCTGAAACGGCCCCTGCTGGCCTGCCTTGTCGCCCTGCTGGTGCTGCTGGGCAGTGCCGCACCAGCCTGGGCCGCGTTCTCGCTGCCGCCGCTCCCCTATCCCGCCGAGGCGCTGGAGCCGGTGATCGACAGCACCACGATGACGATCCACCACGACCGCCACCACGGGGCCTACGTGACCAACCTCAACGGCCTGATCAAGGCCAACCCCGCCCTGGCGGGGCTCAGCCTGGATGACCTCCAGAGCAGGATCGCGGGCTTCCCTGAGGCGGTGCGCAACAACGGCGGCGGGCACTGGAACCACAGCCAGTTCTGGGCCGTGATGGCTCCTCAGGGACAGGGCGGTGCACCCTCGGCGGAGCTGGTGGCGGCGATCGACAGCGCGTTCGGGTCGATGGAGGCGATGCAGACGCAGTTCAACCAGGCGGCGGCGGCACGCTTCGGATCGGGCTGGGCCTGGCTGATCCGCAGGCCCAGCGGCGAACTCGCGGTCACCAGCACCGCCAACCAGGACAACCCGCTGATGGACCTGCCCGGCATCGAGCGGGGCAGCCCGCTGCTGGGCCTCGATGTGTGGGAGCACGCCTACTACCTCCAGTACCAGAACCGCCGGCCCGACTACGTCAAGGCCTGGTGGTCGCTGGTGAACTGGAACGAGGTGAACCGCCGCTTCGCGGAAGCGGGCTCTCGCTCCTGAGCAGCCCTTGGGCTGCCGCCGGTCTGTGACCGTCTCCACTCCGATGCAGACGGTGCCCGAGATCGTGCGTTCCTTGAGCCAGGTCAATGGGGCGATCAGCCCTCAGACTCCTTTTTCTCTCCCCAGGCATGGAGCCCCTCCAGCACGGGCACCAGGTCACGCCCAAGCTTGGTGAGGGCGTACTCGACACGGGGAGGCACCTCCGGATACACCGTGCGCTCCACCACGCCATCGGCCTCCAGTTCCCGCAGCTGGCTGGTAAGCACCTTCTGACTCACGCCGCCCTGAACCTCGGCCAGGGCCCGCTGCAGGTCGGAGAAGCGGCGCACGCCGTCGAGCAACTCCCGCAGGATCATCAGCTTCCAGCGTCCCTGGATCACCTTCAGGGCCAGCTCGGCCTTGCAGTCGTCGTGCTTGAGGGTGCCCTGAAATCCCGTGCCCTCAACCATGGCTGACCTCTGGGTGACTCCCCCACTCTGAAGGGCGTTCCGGTGGTGCTGCAGGTGTCTGCCGTCACCCACGCATGCCGGCGCTCAATGCAGCCGGGTGCTCACCCGGAAGCGCTCCAGCCAGAGGTTCACCCGCCGCCGCAGACCAGGCGGCACCTCCTGAACCAGCTGCACCAGCTCCTGGGCCGCCAGCCGGTGCAGGGCGCGCACATCCACGTGCCACAGGGCCTCCGCCTCGCGGATCAGCCGGGCCCAGGAGCGCACCGACTGCCAGCGCCGCAGCCGCGACGGCAGGTCCCCCGGCGTGGCGCAGGACCGGGCCTCGGAACGGGGGGACGGCCGTTGCGGCACACGAGCACGACGGAGTGCCTCCAGAGTGGCCACCAGAACCGGCGTGGGTGTGGGAATGCCGGAAGGGTTCGGAATTGGGCGGCTACCTCAGGCGGCCACCTCAGGCAGCCACCGCCTCCACCGCAAACGGCAGGGCCTGCACCTCACGCTCGCTGAGGCGGCGGGTCCAGGCCTTCGGCACCGGGTCGTTCCAGCGGAAACCGGCCGCGCGGGCCCGGTGGCGTTCGTCGTAGGAGAGGCAGGCCCGGTACAGGCGCCGGGGCTCGAGGGCGGCCGCCAGCAGGGCTTCCAGGTCTTCGCAGCGTTCGAACACCTGGGCCAGGTAGATGCAGTCGGTGAGGGCACGGTGGGCCGCCCACACGGGCACCCCGTAGGCCAAGGCGAGATCACGCACCGAAGGTGTGGCCCGCAGCTGGCGCTCGGCCGGCCAGCGGATGTCCTGCATCGAGCAGATCCAGGGCCGCTCCAGGGCCGGCAGCTCGCCATGGCCGAACCACTGGCGGTCGAAGGCGGCGTTGTGGGCCACCACCGCCTCGCAATCGTCCACCATCGCCCGGAAGCAGGCCAGCCCGGCCCGCCAGGGCTGGGGCAGCCGGGTGGTGGCCGCCTCGATGCCGTTGATCGCCACCGCCGGATTGGTGTGGCAGGGCAGCAGGAACGACACCTGCATCAGCACCTCCCGCTGGGGGACGGCGAACAGCACCGCCCCCACCTCGATGCAGGTGCCGTCGGTGGGGGAGAGGCTCGTGGTCTCGGTGTCGAGGATCAGCAGGCGGGAGGGCACGGTGGGACGCGGGGCTGCCTCCGCCTGGAACACCGGCAGTTCCAGGGCGCGGGGCGGGGCGGGGTCGTCCTCCTGCGCAGGCATGAGGTTGGGCAAGGGTTCCGGCAGCCTTTGGGGCAGCGACTCGGGGACCAGGTCGGGCAGCAGATCGGGCATCAAATCAGGCTGATCCCACTGACGGGCCGGCTCACGCATCGGGCTCCACCTCCTCGGACCCATGGTCTCAGCCCACGGGACACCGGCAAGGGGGGACATCGCCACCGCAACGCCCCGCGGGCGCCCTGAGCCTCCTGCCTAGGGTTGCCTCCAGCCACTTCCCGCCGACCATGGGCCTCAGCACCGGCGACCGCATCCCGTCCTTCGCCCTGCGCGATGCCGACGGCGTGGAGCGCCGCAGCGACGATCTGGCCGGCAGGCCCCTGGTGCTCTTCTTCTATCCCAAGGACGAGACACCGGGCTGCACCGCCGAAGCCTGCGCCTTCCGCGACGCCTACAGCGAGCTTCAGACCCTTGGCGCCGAGGTGTGGGGCGTGAGCGGCGACGATGCCGCCAGCCACCGCCGCTTCCGCGATCGCCATTCCCTTCCCTATCCCCTGCTGGTGGATGAGGGCAACAACTTGCGCAAGGCCTTTGGGGTGCCCAACGCCCTGCTGCTGCTGCCCGGCCGCGTCACCTACGTGATCGACGGCCAGGGGGTGATCCGCCACCGGTTCGACGATCTGCTCAACGGCCCGGCGCACCTGCGGGAGGCCAAGGCCGCGCTGCAGGCTCTCGCGGGAACCGGAGGCTGAGATGGCCGGCTGGCGGCAGGACGGCTCCCTGTGGACGCTGGCGCCCGAACGGCCGGGCCCTCCGGCCGGCAGCGTGGAGTTCATCGGCGGCAGCTATCTGGCCGCCACCCCGCAGATCAGCTACCGCCGCCTGCTGGAGAGCCTCGCCCGCCGGGGCTGGCGCGTGCGGGCCTGGAGCTACGTGCCCGGCTTCGACCACCAGGCCCAGGCCAACGAAGCCTGGCGCTGCTTCCGGGCCGCCCGCTCCCCCGAAGGCGAGGAACGGGAGGGAGCCCGGCCGATCCGGCTCGGCCACAGCCTCGGCTGCAAGCTGCATCTGCTGGCCCCGGACGCCGGCCGGGGGGGGCGGGGCCTGGTGGCCCTGAGCTTCAACAACTTCTCGGCCGAGCGCTCCGTGCCCCTGCTGGCGGAGATGGGGCAGCAGTTCGGCTTCCGCAGCGAGTTCAGCCCCTCCCCGGAGCAGACCCTCGCCCAGATCGCCAGCGACTACCGCCAGCCCCGCAACCTGCTGGTGCGGTTCCGCCGCGACGAGCTCGACCAGAGCCGCCGCCTGCTGGGGGTGCTGAACCGCCGCGAGGGCGATGCCAGCGAGCTGCTGGAACTCCCCGGCGACCACCTCACCCCCGCCAGCGCCGGCCTGCGCCGCAACCTGCTGGGCGACTGGGCCGACGACCCGGCGCGCCAAAGGCAGATCGATCGCCTGGCGGAGACGATCACCGATTGGTGATCGAATCGATTCGTAGTAACGAACACAAAAGGTTGACAACACACCGGCCAGCGCGCAAGTTGGGGCCGTTCGATTGTCAATGGTTCCACCAATGGGCGAAAAGTTGATCGCCGCCTTCCAGAGCGCCTGGAATCGTTGCTTCGATTACACCGGTCGCTCCAACCGTGGCGACTACTGGTGGTTCGCTCTGGCGAACGTGATCATCAGCCTGGTGCTTCTGCTGCTCAGCAACCTGGCCGAATTCTTCGGCTGGCTCTACAGCATCTACAGCGTGGTGCTGATCGTTCCCTGCCTGCCGTTGGCGATCCGCCGCCTGCGGGATGCCGGCAAGCATTGGGCCTGGATCTTCATCACCCTCATTCCCCTGATCGGTGCCATCTGGCTGATCTATCTGCTGGTGCAGCCCTCGGTGGGTTGACTCTGCACTGACGCTGAGTCGACGTGTCGTCAGCATGGAAAGGCGGT
>JBJTUJ010000187.1:0-6469 GCA_046080685.1 Cyanobium sp.
GCGGCCACCGCACCGCCTTCGGGAGCCGCTGGCTCAACGACAGCGTGGCCTGGGGGGCCGGGGCCCTCAGCTTCTACAACGCCGACTTCTACCGCCGCTACCACCAGTGGCACCACCGCTACACCCACCAGATCGGGCTCGATCCCGAGCTGGAGGATGCACCGCCCCACAACCTGGCCAGCTACCTGCTGGAGCTGAGCGGGCTGCCCTGGTGGATCGGCAAGATCCGCAGCCACGCTCGCGGCCTGGTGGGGGCCTACGAGGGTTGCCCCTACATCCCTGAAGCCGTGGCGCCGAAGGTGGTGCGCTCGATCCGGCTGCAGGTGGGGCTCTACGCCGTGCTGGCCGTGGCCTCGATCGCCTTCGGCTCCGATGCCCTGCTGCGCTTCTGGCTGCTGCCCCTGGCGATCGGCCAGCCCCTGCTGCGCTTCGTGCTGATGGCCGAGCACGGCGGCTGCCCCTTCGAGCACGACGGCCTGCGCAACACCCGCACCACCCTCACCCTGGCGCCCCTGCGCCGGCTGATGTGGAACATGCCGTTCCACGCCGAGCACCACCTCTACCCCTCCCTGCCGTTCCACGCCGCTCCCGAGGCCCATGCCCTGCTGGCGCCCCATCTCGCGCACATCGGCGCGGGCTACTGGGCGGTGCACCGCGACTTCCGCCGCGATCTCTCCGCCCTGGCCCTGCCCCAGGCCGTTTGAGCGCCGCCCGCCCCTGTCGATGACCCTCCCCCCCGGCGAGCAGATCTTTCGCCTCGGCCGCTTTCGCTTCGACAACGGCCGCGAGCTCGACAACGCCCACCTCAGCTACCGGGTGTTCGGCCAGCTGGCCTCCAACCGCTCCAACCTGGCGCTCCATCCCAGCTCCTACGGCGCCTGGCTGGAGGATCTCGACTGGGTGGTGGGGCCGGTGCTCGATCCCGATCGCTGGTGCATCGTGCTGGTGAGCCAGTTCGGCAACGGCCGCTCCAGCAGCCCCAGCAACGCGCCGATCGGCACCGCCGAACAGGGCTGGCTGATCCGCCACGCCGACAACGTGCGCGCCCAGCGCCGCCTGCTGGAGGAGGTGTTCGGCGTCGAGGCGCCGGCCCTGATCTACGGCTGGTCGATGGGGGCCCAGCAGGCCTACCACTGGGGCGTGCTGGAGCCGGAGCGCAGCCGCCGCCTGCTGTGCCTCTGCGGCACCGCCCGCACCACCCCCCACAACCGCCTGTTCCTGCTCAGCCTGCGCCAGGCGCTCACCGCCGATCCGGCCTGGAACGGCGAGCGCTTCACCGCCCCGCCGGAGCAGGGGCTGCGCACCTTCGCCCTGATCTATGCCAGCTGGGCCGCCAGCCAGCCCTTCTACGCCGCCGGCGAACACCTGCGGCTCGGCTACGCCACGGTCGACGACTACGTGCAGAAGGCGTGGCTGCCGGCCTACCGGCGCCACGACCCCCACAACCTGCTGGCGATGCTCGACACCTGGCTCGCCAGCGACGTGGCGACGGCGGCCGGCTGCGGCGACGACCTGGCCGCCGCCCTCGGCCGCATCCAGGCCGCCACCTGCGTGATCGCCGGCTCCCACGACCTCTACTTCACCCCCGCCGACTGCCGCGCCGAGGCGGCCCTGATCCCCGGGGCCCGCTTCCTCGAGCTGCCCTCGCCCCTCGGCCACCGGGCCGGCAATCCCCGCGACCAGCCCCGCGAGCAGGCCTTCATCCGCCACGCCCTCGACGCCCTGCTCCACCAGCCATGACCAACCTCGCCGCCTTCGCCGCCCATCACGGTGTGCGCCATTTCCTCTTCTCCTTCAGCGACCTGTTCGGGGTGCAGCGGGCCAAGCTGGTGCCGGCCTCCGCCGCGGTCGAGCTGGCGGCGTGTGGCGCGGGCTTCGCCGGCTTCGCCGCCTGGCTGGAGATGACCCCGGCCGATGCCGACGTGCTGGCCCGCCCCGATCCCGCCAGCCTCACCCAGCTGCCCTGGCAGCCGGAGGTGGCCTGGGTGGCCACCGACCTGGCGGTGGGCGGCGTGCCGCTGGAGCAGTCGCCGCGCCTGGTGCTGCAGCGCCAGCTGGAGCGGGCCGCGGCCAAGGGGCTGCACCTGCGCACCGGCGTAGAGCCCGAGTTCTTCCTGCTCGATCCGCTCGCCGATGCCATCGCCGACACCCGCGACACCAGCGAGAAACCCTGCTACGACCAGCTGGCGCTGATGCGCCGCTACCCCCTGATCGCCGAGCTGCTGGAGGCGATGGAGGCCCTGGGCTGGGGCCCCTATCAGGCCGACCACGAGGACGCCAACGGCCAGTTCGAGATCAACTGGACCTTCGATCACGCCCTCACCACCGCCGACCGCCACGCCTTCTTCCGCGTGATGGTGGCCACCCTGGCCGAACGCCACGGCCTGCGGGCCAGCTTCGAGCCCAAGCCCTTCGATGAGCTCACCGGCAACGGCGCCCACCTGCACATCTCCCTCTGGAGCGGCGAGGGCACCAACCTGTTCGCCGATCCCGCCGGCGAGCTTGGTCTCTCGGCCCTCGGCTATCAGTTCCTCGCCGGCCTGCTGGCCCATGCTCCGGCCCTCTGCGCCCTCACCAACCCGGTGGCGGCCAGCTACCGCCGGCTCGGCCGGGCCACCAGCACCTCCGGCGCCTCCTGGTCGCCGGCCTGGATCACCTACGGCGGCAACAACCGCACCCACATGATCCGCATCCCCGATGCCGGCCGGATCGAGCTGCGCCTCGGCGACGGCGCCGCCAGCCCCTACCTGCTGCAGGCCGCCGTGCTGGCGGCCGGTCTCGATGGCATCGAGCGCCAGCTCGACCCCGGTCGCCGTCTCGACACCAACGCCTATACCCACCCGCCCTCGGAGACCGAAGCCCGGCACCTGCCCACCAGCCTCGCCGACGCCCTGGCCGCCTTCGCGGCCGACACCGTGCTCAGCGATGCCCTGGGCCCGGAGTTCTGCGCCGCCTACCGGGCTCTCGCCGTTCGCCACCGCCTGCCCACCGCCCCGGCCACCGCCTGAGCCGCCTACGGTGCGGCATTGCGGCCGCGCCGATGGACGCCTCGCATCTGCTGTCGTCGTGGCTGCCGGCCCTGCGCAGCCCCCTGGGGGCCGCCGCCTTCGTGCCCCTCTATGCCCTCTGGGTCACCCTGCTGCTGCCGGGGGTGTGGGCCTCGATGCTGGCCGGCGCCCTCTACGGCACGCTCACGGGCAGCGTGCTGGTGTTCCTGGGGGCCTGCCTCGGCGCCGAGGCCGCCTTCCTGCTCGGCCGCCACGTGCTGCGCGACTGGGCCCGCCGGCGCATGCAGGCGCTGCCGAAGCTGCTGGCGGTGGAGCAGGCGGTGAGCCGGGAGGGGCTGAAGCTGGTGCTGCTCACCCGCCTCTCGCCCGCCTTCCCCTTCTCCCTGCTCAACCTGGCCTACGGCCTCAGCGAGGTGAGCCTGCGCGACTACACCATCGGCCTGATCGGCATCCTGCCCGGCACCATCCTGTTCGTGGGTTTGGGGGCCCTGGCGGGCGATGTGGCCCGCTTCGGCGAGGTGCTCTCCGGTGAGGCCGATGCCGGCACCTGGGCCTTGCGCATCGTGGGGCTGGTGGCCACCGTGGCGAGCGTGTGGGTGGCGGGCCGGGCCTCGCGCCGGGCGCTTGAGGGATCCGAGCCACCCACCTGATCAGGGATCGCACCTGTGCCTCGGCATGAGCCGGTGCGACTGATGCCGATGTCGACGCCGTTGGGCCGTGGTGTTGCCTCCATTGCGCCACTGTTCGCCGTTGAAGGACACCAGCAAGCGTTCAATGGCAGCTCCGCTGGCGCTCAACGGATGCGTAGGCGTCGCCTGAGCTGGCGCGACCAGCCAAAGGCCGCGGCGGCGCCGAAGAGAGGCAGGGGACCGGGGACCGGGGACGGGGGTTGTGGCGTTGGCGTTGGCGAAGGCGTATTTCACCGTGGCAGTGGCGGCGGGATTGCCATCGATGAAGGAACCTGGTGCGCTGAGGTCCGCGAGGCTGCCGATCACCTCTGCGCTCGATGCGTTGTAGTCGTAGGCAAAGAGGGGTCCGTAGCCTGCTGTTGAGCCTTCACCCAAAGCGTCAAAGACTTCTCCAGCAAAGAAATCTGCATCGGATTGGCTTCCCCACCAGGGCATTTTGCCAAGGGGAGGCAGTTGAAACAAATCGACCGCACCGGTGTTGGAGGTTTCCACGACCGTCACGTCGTAGAGAACCACACCGAAGTTGACACCAACAGCCTGGGCTGGAGCAGAAGCGAGAAGGGACGCTGCTGTGCCGGCGAGAACGGCAGAGGCAGCGAAACGTATAGAACTTTTCATGGAGCTGAAACAAACAGGAACTGGGAGAAATTGGCCAGATTCAGAGACGCCAGGGTGGATCCCTGCACAAAGCCGATCGCCTCAGGGGTGGGCGAGAGCGCATCGATGCGCACGCCGGCGAGGCCGGCGTAGCGCCCGCTGATCAGGCGGTAGTCGGTGGCGAGACCGTTGAGCTGGATGCGATCACCGGCGTTGAAATCGGTGATCAGGGCCAGATCGGCGCTGCCCAGTCCAGGGGTGCCATCGTCATAGAAGCGGCCTGCGGCATCGCCCAGCACAAAGAGGTCATCGCCTCCCAAACCGGTGAGCCGATCGAGAGATCCCCGCCCGCGGAGCGTGGAGCCGGTGGGCACGCCGATGAGAGTTTCAGCGGGATCGTTGGCGGCATCAGCGGCGATGGCTTTGGAGAAACCAGCGCGGCCATCGGAGCCAACAGCTGTGGATCCCTCGAGCAGGCCATCGCTGAAGTCGGCGGCCGTGATGCCAGCTCCGGAGAAGCGCCAGTAGAGGGGAGAGCCTGCGGGCACGTTGGCGGTGGAGACGCCGATGGCGAGGGAGGAGCCCTCATCGATCGCTTCAGCGCTCTTGCTGAAGGTGTAGGCAGGAGGGGACGAGAGGTCGTCGTTGTGAATTCGGCCGCTGGCGCTGGTCGCCCCAGCCCGGAGGATGCCGCCCACTGGATTGGAGAGGCTCAGGGTGAAGGATTCATTCCCCTCGAAGAAACATCGCCGACCACATTGAGGGTGATCTGCTGGCTGGTCTGCCCGGCCGCCAGGGTGGTGATGCCGCTGGGGAGGGCAGCACCAGCGAAATCGAGCGGGTCGGCGGCGTTGGTGCCAGAGGCGGCCACGGCCCAGGCCACACTCACGGCAACGGAGGGATCACCCTCGCGCTGGATCGTGAAGGTGAAGGGTGTGGAGCCGATGTTGCCTTCCGGCTTGTCGGCCGAGAGGGCGCTCAGGGAGAGGGTGGCGGGATCCACCACCGTGTCGTTGCGCTGGCTGAGATTTTGCAGCCGCAGATCCAGCGGGGCGGCTGTTTCAGCGATGGAATAGGCAGCCCCCAGGTTTGCATGGTTTGCGGCCAGATACTCGGCGAGCACATCCTGCTCGGTGCCATCTCCGGCGAAGGTGGCCGCACCGGTTTTGGCGGCGGAGGAATAGTAGAGATCGACCCGGTTGATCGAGGGATCGGTGGGGAAGGGGTAGCTGTCCCCGCCCCCAGCCAGGAAGTTGAGCGTCACCATCCGGAAGGTGCGGTTCGGGTCGCCGTAAAGGGTCCCGTTGCGCACGATCAGGTCGAGATCCTTGCCCGAGGCATCTTCGATTGTCAGGTTCAAGATCCGGCTGCCGGCGGGCTTGGTTGGGTCGAAGCTGAAGGCCACGCCAGACACCTGCGGGAACCGGCCCTGGTTGGGATAGCTGGCCACCCCATGCTCCAGGAGTTCCCGAAGCTTGCTGGCAGTCACCGTCACCAGAGAAAAGCTGTTGTTGAAGCGAAGGGAATTTTCGATATCGAGCGTGGAGATGCCGCCCTCAGGCTTGCCGGCGGCTGGGGGGCTTCTTCTCGCCGGTGACCACGGCGATGGAGCCAATCTGGGAACGGATGCCCCCGCCGTTCTTCAGGGAGAGCACCACCGAGGGATCGACGCTCTTGGCGTAGGCGAGGTTGGCATCAGCCGTGAGATTGCCCAGGTTGGTTTCCTGTCCGCGCACCAGGGCCCGTTCCCCCTCCAGATAGACGGTGCTGTAGCCCCACACCTGGCCGTCCTTGCTGGCGATCACCGACTGCACGGCATCGGTGAGATCCTGCACGTTCTCAGCCTTGGTGCCCTCCGCGAAGGCTGTGCTGGCGAGCTGGGCCTCACTCACGTTCCAGGCCTTGGCCACATTGGCCGCCGTGGCGGCATAGGCGCCGCTGATCAGCGGATCAATGCTGGAAGGAATGATTCGCCCCTGTGCATCGAAGTCCACCACCAGGCGGCCGAGATAGGTGTATTCGTTGTCGGTATTCACGATCAGCGTGGTGCCACCGTCGGCGCCGCTGCTCACCAGGGGATAGGTGTCAGCGAAGTTGGCGGCATGGCCGAGGAAGTCCACGGCCTGATCGTTGCTGTCGCCCAGGCGGGTGTTGGATCCGGCAGCGAGGATGATG
>JBJTUJ010000188.1:0-10972 GCA_046080685.1 Cyanobium sp.
TACCTCGACGTGGGCGGCGGCCTGGGAATCGACTACGACGGCAGCCGCACCGCCAGCGCCGCCTCCACCAACTACTCGCTGCAGAACTACGCCAACGACGTGGTCGCCACGGTGCGCGAGTGCTGCGAGCCGGGCGGCGTGCCCGTGCCCACGCTGGTGAGCGAGAGCGGGCGCGCCATCGCCAGCCACTTCTCGGTGCTGGTGTTCGATGTGCTCGGCGCCGGCGCCCTCCCCGGAGCCGAGCCCGAGACCGCAGGCGACGAGGCCCTGATCCTTCGCAACCTGCGAGACACCCTCAGGGGCATCCGCGCCCTGCCGGCAGGGAACGACAGCGCCGAACCGGGCGACGATGACGGCGACGGCCGGATCCCGGAGCGCCTGCAGGAGGCCTGGAACGACGCCCTCAAGTTCAAGGACGACGCACTGGCGGCCTTCCGCCTGGGCTACCTGAGCCTGCCGGAGCGGGCCAAGGCCGAGCAGCTCACCTGGGCCTGCTGCCAGGCGATCGCCGAGCGGCTCGAGGGGATGCCGGAGGGAACACCGATCCCGGAGGAACTGCGCGCCCTGCCGGCGGCCCTGGCCGGCACCTATTACGCCAATCTCTCGGTGTTCCGTTCCGCCCCTGACACCTGGGCGATCGATCAGCTGTTCCCCGTACTGCCTATCCACCGGCTCAACGAACGCCCCACCCGGCTGGGGAGCTTCGCCGATCTCACCTGCGATTCTGACGGCAAGATCGCCCGCTTCATCGATCGCGGCCAGTCGAAACCCCTGCTCGAACTGCATGGCCTGCGCGCAGGGGAGCCCTACTGGATCGGCCTGTTTCTCGGCGGCGCCTACCAGGAGGTGATGGGCAACCTGCACAACCTGTTCGGCAGCACCAACGCCGCCCACATCCGCCTGAGCGACGGCGGCGGCTACCGGGTGGAGCACGTGGTGCGCGGTGACACCAACGCCGAGGTGCTGCAGGCGATGGAGCACGATCCCGCCCAGCTGCAGGAGCGGCTGCGGGTGGCCAGCGAAGCGGCGATCGCCCGGGGCGACCTGGCAATCGCCGACGCCCGGCGGCTGATGGCCCACCTGCGGGCGAGCCTGGAGCAGACCACCTACCTGCAGGGCTGATCCCGCCGGTCAGCCCTGGCATTCGTAACGGTCGCTACCAAACGACCATCGGACCGGGGAATCAGTTCCGCCGACGTCACAGTCGCCATGACCTGCAACGTGAACCCCCCCTGATCGGGGCCAACATTTATGCCGGACCTGGTGCTGTTGCTGGCACAGCTGGTGGCACCCCCTGTCCAGCGGGGTCCCGTGAGGCTGCCGGGACCGGGCGCAGTTGAGCAGCGGCCGCCCCCGAATCGCCCCCCGGCTCCGATCGAGCTGACGCCTGGCACCGAGCCGGCCCCCGGCCCGAGCGTCGAGCCCGTGCCCAGAGCGGTCCCACCGGCACCGGGCAGCCCCAGCGATCCCGGTGCGGGCGTAGCGATTCCCACGATCAAGGGCGGCACCCCGTACGACAGCCGTCAGCTCCGGCAGATCCTGGGCCCGTGCAGCGCCATCGCCGATCCGGCCGAACGGCTGCGCTCCTGCGCGGCGGCCCTGACCGCCCGGCTGGTGGCCGATGGTTTCCTCAACAGCCGCGTCTACGTGGTGGCCACGCCCGCTCCTGGAGCCCTGGAGGTGGTGGAGGGGCGCGTGGTCGAACTGCGGGTGAGCGGCAGCGATGAACGGATCAACCGCCGCATCAGGCGGCTCATCGCGCCCCTGAGGGGCCAGGTGCTGAACGTGCCCAGCGTCGAGCGCCAGCTGCTGCTGCTGCGCCGCCAGCCCGGGGTGGCGATGCTGCGGGGCAACCTCTCCCGTCTGGGCAGCGACCCCTCCCAGGCCGTGCTGAGCATCACGGTCGATCCAGGCGGCCAGCCCTGGCAGGGCGACTTTTCCCTACGCAACGACGGCAACAGCGGCTCCGGCGAAGGGCGGGCGGTGGCAACGCTGGTGAAGCCCTCGCTCGGCGTTGCCGGCGACACCCTGCTGCTCTACGGCGAGCTCAACGCGAGCGATGCGCCGGATCTGGGGTCGGTGATCAGCTCGGTGAGCTACACCCTGCCCCTAGGCGATGCCTGGAGCATCACCGGCGCCTTCGGCTACAGCCGCCGCAACCTGGTGGAACTGCCGGCGCCGGCCAGCGGCATCTCCACCAGCCAGTACCAGGGACTGGGGCAGCTGGAGTGGGTGTTCCGCGAAACCATCAGCCAGCGCTGGAGCCTGTTCGCCGGCTACAGCGGCAGCCGCAGCAACACCTACCTCGACGATGCGGCCCTTCCCGATGTGCTGCCGGAGGTGCTGCGCAGCCCCAGCAGCGGCTATCTGCGTTTCGGGTTGGGAGGCAGCGGCCTGGGCACCAACTACGGCTGGAGCGGCAACGCCTATCTGCTTCAGGGCATCGGCGCCGCCACACCGGACCCCAGCGACGGGAGCTGGCGGTGGCCGGCATCTCTCCTGGCGAGGCCACGGCCATCGGTGCCCTGGCATCGGGCGCTTGGGCGTTCCAGCCCGGCTGGCAGCTGAACCTGCGCCTCGGCGGCCAGGTCGCCCTGCGCCCCCTCACCTCGCCGATGCAGTTCACCCTCGGCTCCGACGTGGGCCTGCGCGGTCTTCCCGGCCAGCTGATCAGCGGCGACAGCGGCTGGCTCAGCACCGGGGAGGTGGCCTGGACGGTCTGGCGCAAGGGTGGCCAGGGCGTGCAGCTGGTGCCCTTCCTCGGAGCGGGTGGCGTCAGCACCAACGTGGATGGCATTCGCTTCAGCGACACGGTGGGATCCGGCGGCCTGCTCGCCCGCTGGACCAGCGACGCCGGCTGGCTGGTGGAACTGGGCTGGGTGGAGCAGTTCTCCACCGCCGACAACCCTGGCGTCTGGACCGACTGGGCGCTCGGAAACGGCCTCTACGCCAAGGTCCAGTACCGCTCCTAGGCCGACGACGAGACAGCGGCTCCCTCCGCCTGCGCCACCGCGGTGAACACCTCCACCGGGCCGATGCCCTTCACCTCCTGGGGCCCCAGATCCGCCACCCGCACATCGGGATCATCGGCCAGCAGTTCGGCGGTGCGGGCATCGAACACCACGTCGGGCTCCACCCGACGGGTGACGGCCTCCAGCCGGGCGGCCAAGTTCACCGTTTCGCCGATCACGGTGAACTCCATGCGCCGCGGGCTGCCGATCTGGCCCACCATCACCTGGCCACTGGCCAGGCCCACGCCGCTGTCGAGGGTGGCGATGCCGCGGGCGCGCCACTCGGCGTTGCAGTCCGCCAGGGCCTTGCGCATCGCCAGGGCGCAGGCCACCGCCGCCCGCGCCTCGGCGGCGGGCCCCCGGCTCACGGGCGAGCCGAACACCGCCATCACGGCATCGCCGATGAACTTGTCGATGGTGCCGCCGTGGGCCACCACCACCTCGACCATCGCCCCGAGGTATTCGTTCAGCTGCCTCACATGCAGTTCGCTCTGGCCGGCTTCGCTGCGCTGGGCGGTGAGGGTCGTGAACCCCTTGATGTCGCTCATCAACACCGTCACATCCAGCAGCCGGCCCCGCAGGATGCCGTCGGCCGCCGCCGGATCGGACAGGATCTCGGCCACCACCCCAGGGGCCACGTAGCGCTCGAAGGTGCGGCGCAGGCGGCGCCGTTCCCCCTGCTCCCGCAGATAGGCGTCACTGCCGGCCACCACCCCGAGCAGCACCAGCCCGGTCATCGGCGGCAGCAGCGGCAGCCAGCGATGTCCCTGGCGCAGGGTAAGCACACCGGCTGCGAACACCCCCACCAGCGTCAGCGTCAGAACGCCCAGCCGCCAGGCGATCGGGGGGCGCAACCGCCCGAGGGCCAGCGCCGCCAGCAGGGGCGCGATCGCCACCAGGGCCCGCGGCCAGGGTTGGACGGGCCAGGGCTGCAGGCCGTCGCCCTGGAGTGAATTGGCGGTGGCGGTGGCCAGCAGCTCCAGGCCGGAGAGGGGGCCAAAGGGGGTGGGATAGCCGTCGTCCCCCTGGGCCACCACCGGCCCCAGAAGCACCACGGCACCGCGCAGGCTGGCTCGCCGGGGATGGTCGCGCCAGCGATCGGGATCCAGCACCTCCCAGGCCGGGAGCCGGGGAAAGGTGCCCTCGGGTCCGTAGACGTTCAGAGCACTGCGGCTGTCGTCCTGTCGGCCGTGGCGGCCGCCGAGCCGCAGCAGGCTGGTGGAGAGGGCGGGGAGGGAGCCGGCGTCGTGCTGGCCCAGGACCCCCCGGGCATAGGCCTCGGGGTGCAGGGTCGGTTCGCCCGATCGTCGGGAGAGCGTGTTGGTGAGACCGAGGGCGCCGCTACCGCCCATCTCGGGCAGAAACTGCTCCGGCCGCACCAGGGTGAGGCTGCCGGCCCCCCGGCTGTCGTCGGATTCGAGCATCTCCGCGGCCAGGGCGATGCGGCCGGGATGGCGGCGCAACAGGGTCGCGAAGGCCTGATCATCGGCCGGCCCCCGGGAGCTGGACCCCTCGAACACCACGTTGATCGCCACCGCGGCGGCCCCGGCCCGCAGCAGCCGGTCGGCCGTTTCGCCGTAGGCCGCACGCGGCCAGGGCAGGGAGCCGACTCCCCGGGCCCAGGCGGGGATGCGCCGGTTCTGCTCGAACCAGTCTCCCACCTGCAGGGTGGCGTCATCGACCGTCACCAGCACCACGCCGGGGGGAGGACGGCGGGGTCCGAGCAGCAGCTGGAGCTGGTCGTTCAGGCCCTGGTCCCATACCCGCCAGCGGGGTCCGGGCCAGCCGGCGGTGCCCCCCACCCAGAGCACCACCGCCGCGGCCAGCAGCGGCGGCATCCGCAGGCGACGCTTCACCATCCGCTGCGCTCCCTGTCGGAGACCACCCCGCTCATCCGGGGCCGCTCGTGGAGGGGAGGGGCAGGCGCACGGTCACGTCAGAAGAAGCGGGGCAGGCTGAGGCGAGGCACGGAGGGCGTGGGAACCGCGGGGGTGGACACGCCGGGGAGCGAGGGCAGGGTCACCCCCGGCACCTTGGAGCGGATGTAGCTCTCGAGAGAGCCGTAGTTGGGCAGGGGCAGGCGGAATCCCTCAAACAGCGGGCCCTGCAGGATGGAGGTGTAGTCGCCGCTGGTGAGGCCCAGCACGGCGAGGATCACCCCTTCGGGGGAGAGGCGGAGCCGCTGGCCCGCCTGCACGGTGGTGGGGGGCTTGCCGGTGGGTTCGCCGTCCTTGAGGGGTTCCACCGCCACCTCCCCTTCCAGCACCGACAACTGGGACTCGCCGTTGTCGTCGACTTCCAGCACGTAGTTGGTGCCCCGCACGCTCAGCCGGGCCGAGCGGGTGCAGCCGCTCTGCTTGCCGGAAACCAGCACCTGGCCCTTGTCGAGCAGGAAGCAACCCTGGCCCAGCCGCATGCGCGAGAAGCGGTTGAGGCGGCCCACCGCTCCACCGGGGAAACCGAGCTGGCCCCGGCTGTTCTCGGTGCTCACCTGCTGGGGCGCCGTGGCCGTCTGCTACACCTTCGCCTGGCGGCTGTCCACAAACATCTGGTTGCCGTCGAGGATCTCCTGGATCACGGCGCTCTCGGCCGCCCGGGCTGGCGGAGCCAGAAGGGGGGCCACGACGGGGGCAACGAGGGGGGCCAGCAGCAGCCAGAGCGGAAGCCGGAGCAGGAGCAGTGGCTGGGAACGGGGGGACATCAGCCTGGACCCCGGAGCCGGAACTGCAACCATTGTGACCCCGATCAGCGGGCGCAGAACCGCACCAGCAGCGAAAGGCGGCTGAGGGGTGGCTCCAGCTCCCCTGGGTCGAACGGTGGCACTCCATCGGCCGCAGGGGCCGCCGCGGCCCGCAGGGCGATCGGCGGACCGCCCCCCTCCAGCTGAACCTCCAGGGGAGAGAGGAGCGGACGGCCGATCACCGCGGCCACCTCACCCGCCTGGGCGAGGGCATCCCGGTAGGCCGCCCGCAGCAGGTCGCGCCGCAGCCTCTCGGCTTCGGCCGGATCGGCCTCGGCCGACACCGGTGCCAGGCGCACCCCGGCGAGGCTGCCCACACCGCGAACCAGCTCCTGGAACCGTGGCGGGGCCACCCGACCGCTCACCTGCAGCCCCGCCTGCACCCGGCCCGGCCGCCGCCCCTCCGCAGGCCGCTGCCAGGTCTGGGGGGAGCTCACCCGCAGCTCCTCCACCCCGAGGGTCCGCAGGCCCTCCCGCACCGTCGCCAGCCGGCCCTGGAGGCTGGCCAGGGCCGCATCGGCCGAGGCCCCCTCCGCCTCGATCCCCAGGGAGAGCCGCAGCCAGCGGGCCGGCTGTCTCCGCTCGGCCGCACCCCGGGCCTCCAGCAGGGTGCCGTCGCAGCGGAGCTGCACCTGGCCATGGGCAGGCTCCCCGGGTCCTGCGGCCAGCAGCAGAGGAACCAGAAGCGGCAGCAACAGGGGGCGACGCATGGGAGGGCCGGGTCTTGGTCTCCAGCCTGGCCCTGGCGGAGCGATCCGGCACCCCGGCTTCGGCACCTCGGGGGCAAGATGGGGCCACCGCCCTTCCTTGTGCCGATGGGTCCACTCGGACTGGTGCCGACCTGGATCTCCGCAGCCTTGGGGGCCGCCCTGCTGCTGCTGCTGGCCCGGACCTGCCGGCGACGGGGCCTGCCTGCCCTGCCGTTACGCCTGCCGCTGCTGGCCCTGCTGGCGGCGGTGGTTGTGCCCGCCATCCCCCTGGCGGCGATCCCGTTCGGCTCCAGGCTCTGGCTTGGGGCGATCGACGACCTGTTGCTGGTGTATGCGGGCATCCGCCTGGCGGTCTGGCTGGCGCTGGAACTGCCCGGCGGTCTGGGCTGGTGGCGGCGTCCGCCCGACCTGATGCTGCAGCTGCTGATGGTGGGGGGGGCCGCCCTCGGCACGGTGGTGGTGGCCCGGCAGACGGCCCGCTTTGATCTGGTGGGGCTGGTCACCACCTCGGCGGTGCTCACGGCCGTGATCGGTCTGGCGGCCCAGGAACCGCTCAAGGAGCTGCTGGCGGGCCTGGAACTGCAGATCAGCGAAGACTTCAACCTCGGCGACCTGCTCGACATCGAAGGGGGTGCCCGGGGCGTGGTCCATTCGGTGAGCTGGCGCGACACCAGCCTGCGCAACATGGAAGGCGCCCTGGTGGTGGTGCCCAACACCAGGCTCACCACGGGGGTGATGCGCAATCTCAGCGCCTTCGGCCCCGTGTCGAATCGCTTCGAGGTGGGCCTGGCCTACGACTTCGCCCCCGGGCGGGCCCGGAGCCTGCTGCTGGGGGTGCTGAGCCAGCATCCCCTGGTGCTGAACGATCCGGCTCCGATCGTGCGGCTGAAGCAGTTCTCCGAAAGCGCGATCACCTACGACCTCCAGGTGTGGCAGCAGGAGGCATCGGATCAGGCGATCTTGAACCTGCGCAGCGAACTGCTGGAGCAGATCTGGTACGCCCTCAGCCGCGCGGGGCAGTCCATCAGCAGCGACGGCGACCGGGCTCCCACCCCGGAGGAGTGCCGGGAGACGCTGGCCGCCAACGACCTGTTCCTGGGCCTGACGCCGGAGGACCTCGATCGTGTGCTCGCCTCCAGCCAGGCGGTGTCCTACGCCGCCGGCGAGGCGATCGTGCAGGAGGGCGCCAGGGGCGAGTCGCTGTATCAGCTGCTCCGGGGGCGCGTCACCGTGCTCAAGCAGGTGCAGCCTGGTCACACCGTGCCGGTGGCCGAACTCGGCCCCGGGGACGTGTTCGGCGAGATGACCCTGTTCCAGGGGGCCCCCCGCAGCGCCACGGTGCGGGCCCTGGAGGAGTGCCATCTGCTGCGGGTGGGCCGGGCCGGGTTCAGGGAGCTGATGGAACGCGATCCGGCCTTGATCGAGCGATTCGCCGCGCTGATGAGCGAGCGGCGGGCGAAGCTGGAGAGCCTGAGCCGTGATCAGCGGCAGGAGCAGACCAACGCCCTGATCGACACCATGAAACGGCTGTTCTTCGCGATCAGGGGCGGCTGAGCGGCGCGCTTGCAGGGAGCGCTCGAGGGAGAGCTTGCAGGAGAGCTCGCGGCAAGCCCTCACCATGACCGGCACGCTGACCCGGCTGCCGCCAGGATCGATCCGTTGCCGCGCAGTGGGCTGAAGGTGAGGCCCAGGGGACGAGGGTTGGCGCTGGGGCCCTCGAGGATTCCCACGGTGCGGCTGGAACCGGGGGCGAACACGCTGCTGGAGGGAACGAGGTAAGCGATCAGACGGGCCGTGCACTCACCACGGGTGCCCCCACCGACGCGGCGTCCGGGGAAGGTGTTGCGCAGGTTGGCTGATCCGGCGAGGGCCTCTCCAGCGGTGAAGGTTGCCAGGGCCAGGCCCACCAGCAGCACCATGCGCCTGCGGCCGGGACGCTGAGGGGAGGGGAAGGCAGCGCGCGTCGTGTTCTTGGGGAAAGCATGGAAGAAGGGAATCAGCGGAACCAGCCCGGACCACCGGCGACACCCACCGCCAGCAGAGCCCAGAGCAGCTTGGAGAACAGGTGCAGGGCCTGATCCACAGGCAGGCGCCAGAGATGACGGCACTTGCCCAGGTCAATCAGGATGTGCACGATCCATTCGGCGAGCCCCAGAAGGGGAATGCCGGTGACCAGGGCCACGAGGAAACCGTGGATGCCGGCATGGGCCGTGAGCCACCAGCCCCAGCCGAGGGTGACCCCGTGGCCGGGGCACTTCTCGCGGGCCATGCGATCGCTCTGCAGGCCGAAATCGCCCACGAAGTGACCCATCGACAGCATCAGGAACAGATTCGCGGCGGCGGCGGGATCAGACACAGAGTCGGGATGGAGAAAGGCGACCGGCGGCAAGGGAAGAGCCCTGCACGAGACTCACCAGGGCGTGCCGAGGAGTTCCACTCCGGCCCAGAAGTAAGGATGCCCCATACCGCCTGCCACACGCTGCTGCTGGGCGGGGGTGAGACCGCTGAGCAGGGGCGTGCCGTCGGTTGCCAGGATGGCATCCCCCTTCAGACGCAGACGCCCCTGGGCCATGGCTTCACGGGTGGCTCGCAGGGCATCGGCCTTGGGCAGGCCCTGGTCGAGGTAGCGATAGAGCTTGATGAAGTAAGCCGAGGTGGCCACGTCATCCACATACCAGAGGGTGCCGATGGCGCTGCGGGCACCGGCGATCAGGGCCAGCCCGGCGAAACCGAGTTCGCTGTCGCTGTCGCCGAGGGCAGTGCGGCAGGCGCTGAGCGCCACCAGTTCGAGCGGATTGCCGCCCCGCAGCTTGCGCAGACGCACGAAATCCTGAAGGGCGAGGGTGTCATTGCCGGTGTAGATCCGGGCCTGGGAGGCACCCCCGGGGCGGAACTCGGCGTGGGTCGCCTCGTGCACCCGGTCGTAGCGGGAGTCTCCGGCCTGGCCCAGCAGCACCTTGGGGGTGAACTGGTCGTTGAGGTAGAGATCAACCCCATCACGCTTGGGAATGCCCGCCAGCTCTTCCGGCACCAGGGGCAGGGGAGCCAGGGAGGTGAACTGGGAGGCGCCGACCGCCAGCAGCCGTCCGCGGGAACGGCCCGGAGGAGCGAGCGAGGTGAGCCGGAGTGAAGGCGTGAGCGAGAAGCCGAAACGCTCCCCGAACCACCGGCGCCCGTCATGCAGGGCAGCGAAAGGTACCGCCTGCAGCCCCCGGTCGGCCACGATCAACAACGAGGTGATGCCGTTCTTTTCCAGCTCCGCCGACACCGGGGCGATGAGGATGTCGTGCAGCCGGCGCGTCGGTGAAGCTGGATCCTGTTCGCCCAGGGGCTCCTGACGGGCCAGCTGCCCGTAGAGATTGCGGAGCTCCCCCTGGAGGGCCAGCCGGGACAGGTCGACCCGACGTCCCACCGGATCACCAGTGGGGATGATCAGGCTGATATCCAGGAAGGAATCCCCACCGCTGCCGGACAGCTCTGGCGGCTTGCGCGTAAAGCTGAGTGAGAGCACGGCGGGCACGAAGGGATGGGCCGTGCTCCGCGAGGCCTGCTCTGCCTCCTGCAGCAACGTCTGGAGGACCTCAAGGGACAGGGATTCGGGGGCGCCGGGAGGGGCGCTCAGACCCTCGATGCTGCGGGTGAGGTCGTCGGTGCGGCTGCGATCGCCGTCCGTCACGGCCATGGCGAGCTGGGCCCCGTCAAGACTCACCACGCCGAAACCGAGTGGTCCGGAGCCTCCCTCCAGCACGCCGAAGTTCGAGCCGAATCCAGCCCAAGCGAGGTTGACGCTGAGTTGACTGTTGGCGCCGGAAGCCAGCCTGGCGATGGAAATCGGGCCAGCGCTGGTCTGGACGCCAGGGAAAATCACGACCCTGTTGGAATCCACCCGAGGGACCGTCACTGGTGGATTCTCGGTCTGAGGGGAAGGGGTGGGGGTGGGCGTCGGAGTGGGTGTCGGTGTGGGGGTCGGCGTCGGTCGGGCTTTCGCCGTCAACAGAAAGGTGGTGGGAGTGGTGCCAGGGACCAGATCAACCGTGGAGCCGATGCTGGTATCGGTGGTGGAGGCGAACGAGCCGCTGAGAGCTCGATCGCTTGTGATCAGGTTGAAGGTGGTGCCAGCCGGAGGATTGAACCCATTGATGAGCCCGTAGCTCACCGCCCCCCCCAAGGTCACGTCCCCCTTCACCTGAAGCGTGTCGTAGCCCACGCCAGCAACCGGTCCGTCCAGGGAGAACGCCAACTTGGAGTTGGCAGTGAGCTCAAGATCGGCAGCGATCACGAGCTTGCCGATGCCGGGATCGCCTCCCGGGAGGATCGTTCCGTCATTCACGAGACGGGCCGTCGGGAAGATGCTGTCGGCATTGAGTTGGACGGTCCCGGCGCCGGAGATCAGGCCCACATTGTTCAGTTCGGCCTGCTGAAGGGCCAGCGTGGCCGATCCATCCCCCTGCAGCTCGATCTGACTGGTGGCTGTGGGGGTGAGGGTGCCGGCAGACAGGGTGGCGCCGTTG
>JBJTUJ010000189.1:0-3528 GCA_046080685.1 Cyanobium sp.
CACCTGGAGACCTCCCCCCTGGGGGGTATGCGGGCGCGCATCGCCCTGCGGCCGACGGCGGCGAATCCCCTGTTTCTCTGACGCCGGATCCGGCTGGCCTGGGCACCCTGAATCTAGCCAATAAGACAGACCGCGCCCCGCGCCAGGGGGTTGCGATCGCTCCCGGTTCCGACTAGTCCTTCATGGGTTCAGCACCCGCGGCAGCCAACGTGATCCAGGGGCTGCTGGAGGAACTCCATGAGCGTTACCAGCCTCTCAACGACGGCTCCCCGGCCACCTGCATTCCCGAGCTCGCCACGGCCGATGGCCGCGTCTACGAGGTGGGCGATTCCTGATCTCACGCGCCTCCAAGCTCCATCTCCACACCGAGGGTTTCGTCGAGAGCGACGACCGGCCGGTCAGTCTGGTGAATCTCGATCAGGCGATCGGGCGGGCGGAGGATCTTCTGCTGGCCTCGCTCGATCACAAGGTGGAGATTCCGCTCACCAGCGAGATCGAGGCGACCCTCGGCTTCCTTGATCAACTGCAGCCCGCCCATCGCCAGAGCGTGGCCGCCGTGATGGAGCATCGCCACTACCGGGCGGGCGACGCGGTGATCCGCAAGGGCGAAACGGGTGACGAGCTTTTCCTTGTGCGGGAGGGGCGCTTCACCACCACCATCCACCTGCCCACGGCTGGCGGAGCCACGCAGCAGTCGCGGCTGGCCACCTTCGGACCGGGTGTGAGTTTCGGGGAGATCGCCTTCCTCTCCGGCCAGCCCCGGATGGCCAACGTGACCGCCGACATCCCCGGCAGCTGCTGGGTGCTCTCCCGTGCCCGGTTCGATGAGCTCCAGAAGGTCGACCCGCATGCCACCTGTGACCTGCTGCTGGCCCTCACCACCGGCCTGTCCCGCAAGCTCGCTGCCACCAATGTGCAGCTCACGCTGATGGAGCAGCACTGAATCGAAAGCGGATCGAAGGCGGCCTGGTCCTGTGGTGATCCCTAACGAATGCCCGATTGCCCATCGCCATGGGCTCACCAGCATGATGAAACAGCTTCGGGTCCCTACGGTTGACCGTCTATCAGGGCTCCGGCAAGTCGTTGATGGCAAGGTCCAGATCTCAACGCTCGCTGGCCGTATCCCTGACGGGACTGGGGATCGGAGGTCTGCTCTCCATGCCTGCCGTGGCTGGCAACATCAAGGCCACCGGCGCGGGAGGGTTGGGCACCGTGGTCACCGATGGTCCCGGTGGTTGTAACACGGGTGTCTGTGCAGTAACTGGCGGGACCCGAGGCGGCAACAATCTCTTCCATCGCTTCGACCAGTTCAAGGCTGATGGGAACATCACCGGGGTGACGGTGCAGACGGGCGGGGCCAGTGCGGTGATCCTCGGGGCGATCGATCAAACCGGCGCCGTCCTCAACAGCCCCCTTTCCCTCACCGGTGGTTCCGCCGATCTCTTCGTGCTCTCCCCCGGAGGACTGACCGTGGGCAGTGGGGCGAGTTTCAGCGGCGTCCAGGCCCTGAATCTCAGCACCGCCACGGGCCTGAAGTTCGGCTCGGGCGGGCTGTTCGATGTCTACGACACGGACGGGGCCGCGGCCGGCCTGCTCACGGGCACTCCCGTGCCTGGTAGTGCCGGCCTTGTGACCACTCCGCATGGCCCCCTCACGATCAACGGCGATCTTGAGCTCAAGCGCAGCGGGTTAACGCTCACCGTTAATCAGCATCTGCTGCTCGATGCCCAGGGCGGCAATCTGCTGTTGACCAGTTCCCCGATCACCGCCCCCGGGCGTGCGGTCGCATTCGCTGGAGGCAAGGTCACCGTGGATGCCTTGTCCCCGGTGAGCGTCGGACCCTCCGGTAGTTGGTGGGTGCAGGCCCCCGCCATCGAAATCCTTTCCACCGGCCAGCCTCCAACTCCCGGTTTCTCCACCGTGAGCAATACCGCGATTCGTACGGCACTCGAAAGTGGCGGGTCGGTCACCATCGCCACCAGCACCGGTTCTCTCGTTCTCAAATCCCAGATCCTGCGCACCACAGGCACGGCGGCACCCTCCTCGCTCAAGCTCTGGTCCGCCGCTGATCTTGAGGTGAACAGCTTCCCTCTGGCGTTTGGAACGACCAACAACTCCCCGGAAACCTTCTCCGTAGACCTTCGGCACGGACCCTCAAGCCAGGTGCTTTGGGGTCAGGGCAACGTCACTCTCCTCAGCAAAGGCAGCTTGACGGTCGGACCGGACACGGGCGCCGGTAATCCAGGTCGCCTTGTGTTCACCACCCCCGGGAGCACGGTGGCCTTTCGGGCTGGCACGGTGAGCACCGGCACCCTCTCCTGGGCACCCGGCTCCATCACCACCCTCCAACTGGCCGACAAGACCCCGTTCACCGTCACCGACAATCTTGTTCAGGCACCCGGTAACCGCATCCGTGGTTCCGAAGGAACTGCCCTCACGATTGGGCGTCAAGGCTCGATCGATGGCGGCATCCAGTTCGCTGACCCCGGTGCCGCCCCTTGCTTCGTGTCGGCCCGGGCGCCGAGCTGACCGTGCACAACGGCCAGTTCCAAGGTTTCGCGATGGACGTGGCCAATGGCGGACGCCTGTTTTTCTCCGGCACCCAGAACCTGGCGAACCCACTGCGAATCGACAATGCCGGCCAGTTGTCGGATGCCTCGTTCGCCGGAGGCGCCGTGGGTGCCACCTTCGACACCACCCAGGCAGCCCTCACCCTGCGCAATGGCCTCACGGGTCTGGTGCAGGCGAACGGAAAGCTCAATTTCGGAACCAATTCCAGCCTCGACAACCAGGGCCGCATCGCCCTTGTCAACGGCGCCACCCTGTCTGCCGGCACCCTCACCACCACAGCCACCAGTCAGATCGAGCTGCAGGGGGATGGATCGGCCACGCTGGCCCTTCAGCAGGCCGAACTGCGCAATGCGGGCCTGATCTCCGGCGTCGGGACCGTCCAACTCAATGCCGACAGCATCTTCCCGACGGCCCGTCTCGTGAATGACGGAACGATCCTCCCGGGAGGCGATCCCGGCATCGGTAAGCTCGTGATCGCTGCCGATCTTGAGCTCACTGCCAACTCCAAGTTGGCGTTCTCCCTGGACGGAATGGTTGCTGGCGTGGGCTACGACACGCTTCAGGTGAAGGGGGACGTGACCTTGGGGGGGCGGTGAGCTACGGGCTCATCACTGGTTTCAATCCTCCGGATGGCACCACCTTCAACCTGATCACCAGCGACAACGTTCTCAGCGGCTCGTTCGCCTCCACCACCGATACCAGCATCGGCTCCAAGGTGGTGCCTGGCACCACTCCCACCACCTTTCTGTTAACGGCGAAAGCCCGACCGACGCCGACCCCCACACCGACACCCACACCGACACCCACTCCGACGCCCACTCCGACGCCCACCCCCACCCCTTCCCCTCAGACCGAGAATCCACCAGTGACGGTCCCTCGGGTGGATTCCAACAGGGTCGTGTTTTCCCTGGCGTCCAGACCAGCGCTGGCCCGATTTCCATCGCCAGGCTGGCTTCC